>JBFJWO010000133.1:0-10743 GCA_041623575.1 Gammaproteobacteria bacterium | reverse complement strand
CGCGCGTCGTGGACTTGATGTGCCACTGGATCAGGTCCCGCCCCAGGGCGCGCGCCACCTCGATCGCGAGCATGGTCTTGCCGGTCCCCGGCTCGCCCTTGATCAGCAGCGGGCGCCCGAGGGTCACCGCGGCGTTGACCGCGATCATCAGGTCCTCGGTGGCGACGTAGGTGTCGGTACCGGTGAAGCGTGTCTGGGGCATGGGCGGGATCTCGGGAGCCGGGTTGGCGGCAAACATTACCGTGTCGTCAGGAGCGCGCGGATAGTGCCTGGCTTGTCTCGCAAGCGACCCGCGCAGCTGGTATTTTCCACGGGCGGCCGACACTCGGCCGGGTGCGCGCAGGCCGCGCATTGTAGTGATAGTCCGGCGCGGGCACCACCGCAGGTGGCGGCGGCGGCACCGGGCAGCCCAGGCAAGGAGTCGCGATGAAGGCGTTGCTGATAGGCGTGGTGGTGTTCGTCCTGCTGCTGGTGGGGCCGTTGCTGAACGTGGTCAGCGGGGAAGTCCGGCTCGACCGCAACTGGCGCACCGCGAGCCACGACAGCGCCGGCCTCGCGCCGGCGCCCGACGAGCACCCCGAAGCCCTCGTCCAGGTCTACGCGGCGCGTGCCTTTGGCTGGCGCGGCGCGTTCGCCGTGCACACCTGGGTGGCCGTGAAGCCGCGGGAGGCCTCGCACTACACCGTGCACGAGGTGATGGGCTGGCACGTGCGCCACGGCGGCGAGGCGGTCGTCAGCCGGGCACGCACGCCCGACCGCCACTGGTACGGGCAGCCGCCGCGGCTGCTCGCGGAGTTGCGCGGCAGCGAGGCCGAGCGGGTGATTCCGCGGATCGAGACGCTGATCGAGGAGTATCCGTACCGCGACAGCTACGTGATGTGGCCGGGGCCGAACAGCAACAGCTTCACCGCCTATATCGGGCGCCACGTGCCGGAACTCTCCCTGGACCTGCCGGCGACGGCGATCGGCAAGGACTACCTGGTCGGTGACACGCTGCTCGGCCCGTCGGTCAGCGGCGGCGGCGGCCAGCTGTCGTTCTACGGCCTGCTGGGGTTCAGCGTGTCGTCGCGCTCGGTGGAGTTCAACATCCTCGGCCTGAGCATCGGGCTGCGCTTCGCGCCGCTGGCCCTCAAAGTGCCCGGGCACTGGGCCATTTCGTTGTCCTGACGGGCGCCGCCGCGCTCAGGCCCCCACCTCACCGGCGAGCGCCGCGCGCAGCAACCCGGCGGCGGCGGCTTCGTCGAGCGGGCGCGGGTTGCCGCCGGCGGTCGGGTCCAGCGGCGCCATGCGGGCGAGTGCGGGCACGCCGTCGGGGTCGACCCCCAGTTCGGCCAGGGTGTGCGGGATGCCCAGTTCCTCGCGCAGGGCCAGCACCCAGGCCAGCACCGCCTCGAACCCCTGGCCCGGCAGCCCCAGCCACGCGGCGAGCCGCGTCAGCCGCCCCTCGATCTGCGGGCGGTTGAAGGCCAGCACGTACGGCATGAACACCGCGTTGGTCAGCCCGTGATGGGTGTCGTACAGCGCACCGACCGGGTGGGAGAGGGCGTGGATCGCGCCCAGCCCCTTCTGGAACGCGGTCGCGCCCATGCTCGCGGCCACCAGCATGTGCGAGCGCGCCTCGAGGTCCGCGCCGTCGTGGAACGCGGCCGGCAACGCGTGGCGGATCAGCCGCATGCCCTCGGCCGCGATGCCGTCCGCCATCGGGTGATAGCCCGGCGCGCAGTAGGCCTCCAGGCAATGGGCGAGGGCGTCCATCCCGGTGGCGGCGGTGATGTGCGGCGCCAGCCCGACCGTCAGCCCGGGATCGGAGATGACCACCCGCGGCAGCATGCGCGGGTGAAAGATGACCATCTTGGTGTTGGTCCGCGGGTTGAGGATGACGCCCGCCCGCCCGACTTCGGAGCCCGTGCCGGCGGTGGTCGGGACCGCGACGATCGGCAGGATGGCGTCGGCGTCGGCGGCCCGCCAGTTGTCGCCGACGTCCTCGAAGTCCCACATCGGGCGGCTCTGTCCGGCCATGAAGGCGATGGTCTTGCCGGCGTCCATGGCGCTGCCGCCGCCGAACGCCACGACGCCGTCGTGAGCGCCGGCGCGCAGGGCCGCGACGCCGTGCGTGATGTTTTCCTCCACCGGGTTGCCGCGCACGTCGCTGAAAGCGGCTGCGCGCAACCCGGCCCGGGTGCAGGCCGCCAGCGCGTCGGTGAACATCGCGAGCCCGTGCAGCCCGGGGTCGGTGACGACCAGCGGCGCCTCCATCCCCGCTTCCCGGCACACGTCGGCCAGTTCGCGGATGCGCCCGGCGCCGAAACGCACGGCGGTCGGGTAGTTCCAGTTGCCGGTGAGAGTGGACATCTTGCGGGACGACTCCGTGGTGACTGGCCGTTCGGCCGGTTCAGATGATCTCGAAATAGCGCGCCATTTCCCAGTCCGTGATGGCCTTGCGGAACTCGCGCTCCTCCCATTCCCGGGTGGCCGCGAAGTGCTCGACGAACGCATCGCCGAACAGCTCCCGCGCGGCGCGGGAGCGGCGCAGGCGGGCGGCAGCCTCCATCAACGTGCGCGGCAGGGCACGTTTCGCGGGGAAACGCTTGTCGTACGCGCTGCCGGTGACCGGCGCGTCGGGCTCGATGCGGTTCTCGATGCCCCACAGCCCCGAGCCGAGCGCGGCGGCAATGGCGATGTAGGGGTTGATGTCGGCGGCCGCGATCCGGTACTCGACGCGCTGCGCCGCGGCGCTGCCCGGAATCGCGCGCAGCGCGCAGGTGCGGTTGTCGATGCCCCAACTCGCCTCGGTCGGTGCCCAGAACCCCGGGATCAGCCGCGTGTAGCTGTTCACGGTGGAGGCGACCATGGCCAGCAGCTCCGGCATCAGCGCCTGCTGCCCGCCGATGAAGTGGCGCATCGTGGTGCTGATGGCGCGTTCCCCGGCCGGGTCGTGAAACACCGCTTCGCCGCCCGCGCCCTGCAGCGACAGGTGGATGTGCCCGCTCTGGCCCGGCCAGTCCGCCGACCATTTGGCCATGAAGGTCGCGAGCCAGCCGCGGCGCTGCGCCAGCACCTTGGCGAACGTCTTGAACAGCGCCGCCTGGTCGGCCGCGGCCAGCGCCTCGTCGTGGGCGATGGCGGCCTCCAGCACGCCCGGCCCGGTCTCGGTGTGCAGGCCCTCCAGCGGCATGCGCATCGTCCGGCAGGTGTCGAGCAACTCGTGATAGAACTCGGCGAACACGGAGCTACGCAGCACCGAGTAGCCGAAAAAACCGGGCGAGATGTTGGCCAGGTCGCGGTAGTGCTTCTCGCGCACGCTGTGCGGCGACTCGTCGAACAGGAAGAACTCGAACTCGCACGCGGCGCGCGCGCCGAAGCCCAGGTCGGCCGCCCGTTCGATCACCCGCCGCAGCACGGCGCGCGGGCAACAGGCGTCGGCCGGCGGTGCGAACTCGCCGAGAAACAGCAGGGTCGCCGGCTCGAAGGGGATTTCCCGGCAGCTCTCGGGCAGCAGGCGTACCGGCGCGTCGGGGTAGCCCGTGTGCCAGCCGGTGTAGCGGACGTTGTCGTACAACTGGTCGTTCGAGTCCCAGCCGAGGACCACGTCGCAGAAGCCGAACCCCTTGTCGAGCGCGGCGCAGAACTTGTCGCGCGACATGTACTTGCCGCGCAGCACGCCGTCGACGTCGAAGACCCCGACCTTGACCTGCTCGAGCCCGCGTTCGGTGACGATGGCCCTGGCGTCGGCGGCGGTCCTGACCTGATCTGGCTGCATGGTGTCTCCCGGCCGCCGGGCGGCCGCTGTCGGTTCGATCTCGTCGCCGGCCGCCGCTCGCGACGGTCGGCTCCGCCCGCGCCGGACACCGTCTCGCCCGCGGCGCCCGCCGGCGGCACTCGGCACGGGTGCCGCGGCTTGCGGTTAGACTAGGAGCGTTCGGAAGGGCCCGCGGGCCTTTTCTTCACCGTGCCGGTCCAGGCCGGGGCCGGGCCGTCGCCCGGCGGTGTTCTTTTGCGCCGGGCAAGGGTAGGAACCAACGCCAATGCTGTCAATTCCCCGAACCGGGCCGCGGCTGCGCGCCGGCTGCGGCGCGCAACGCCGGTGAGCGGCGTCGCCGCCACCGCCCGGGGCAACGGCGTCGCGCTCGCGCTCGCGGCCTACACCTTGTGGGGGCTGCTGCCGGTGTACTGGAAGCTGTTGCAGGCGGTGCCGGCGACCGAAGTGCTCGCCCACCGCGTCGCCTGGAGCGTGCCGTTCTGCGGGCTGCTCGCGGTGGCTTTCGGTGCCCGCGGGGCGCTGCGCCGCCTGACGGGTAACGTCCGCGAGTTGGGCGTGCTGGCGCTCAGCGCGGCGTTGATCGCGCTCAACTGGGGGATCTACATCTGGGCCGTGCAGGCGGGGCGGATCCTCGAGGCCAGCCTGGGCTATTTCCTGATGCCGCTGCTGAACGTCGCGGCCGGGCGCGTGCTGTTCGGCGAGCGGTTGCGTCCCTGGCAGTGGCTGGCGGTGGCGCTGGCCGGCGCCGGGGTCGGCAACGAGTTGCTGCGCCTCGGCGTCGTGCCCTGGGTGGGGCTCGGTCTCGCGCTCACCTTCGTGGCCTACGGCGTGCTGCGCAAGCGTACTTTGCTCGACGCAGCCAACGGCCTGCTGGTGGAGACCGCGCTGCTGGCCCCCGCCGCGGTGGTGTATCTCCTATGGCTGGCGCGAGGGCCGGGTGCGTCGTTCGGCAACGCGGGCCTGCCGACCGACCTGCTGCTGATCCTCACCGGGGTGGTGACCGCGCTGCCGCTGGCGCTGCACGTGGCGGCGACGCGGCGCCTGCCACTCAAGGACGTCGGCGTGCTCTTCTACCTGACCCCGTCGCTGAGCTTCCTGCTCGGGGTCTATGTCTATCGCGAGCCGTTCGGGGTCGTGCAACTGCTCAGCTTCGCGTGTATCTGGCTGGCGCTCGCCGTGTACACGCTCGAGGGCCGGTGGCGGGCTCGCGCGGCGGGTGTGAGCGGATGAGCGCGACGGGCGCGGGCGAGATCACCGGGCTGGTGCTGGCCGGCGGTCGGGCGCGGCGCATGGGCGGCGAGGACAAGGGATTGATACCGCTCGCCGGGCGCGCGCTGGTGGAACACGTACTCGACGCCCTGCGCCCGCAGGTCTCGGAACTGCTGATCAACGCCAATCGCAACCAGGCCCGCTACGCCGGCTTCGGCGCCGCGGTCGTCGCCGACACGCACGACGGTTTCCTCGGCCCGTTGGCCGGCATGGCGGCCGGTCTCGCCGCCGCGGCCACGCCGCTGCTGGTCTGCGTGCCCTGCGACTCGCCCTGCCTGCCGCCCGACCTGGTGGCGCGCCTGGCGGGGCGCCTGCACGCGGCGGACGCGGACCTGGCCGTGGCTCACGACGGTGAGCGCCTGCAGCCGGTGTTCGTCCTGCTGCGGGTGTCGTTGCGGGCCCGCCTGGAGCAGTACCTGGCCAGCGGCGAGCGCAAGATCGATCGCTGGTACGCCGGACTCGCCTGCGAGCAGGTCGACTTCAGCGACGCGCCCGAGGCGTTTCGTAACGTCAACACGCCCGAGGAACGCGACGCGCTCGAAGCGTTGCTGCGGGGCGGGGGGGCGCGACCCGCGTGACCCGCTTGCGCCGGGTGGCCCGGGCGCAGTTCCGTTGCTGCGTGCTGGTGCTGGCGGGATTCGGCGGGGCGGGCGCGGCGCCGCTGACGGTGGTCGACGATACCGGGACCGCGATCACGCTGCAGCGCCCGGCGCAACGCATCGTTGCCCTGGCACCGCACGTGACCGAACTGCTGTTCGCGGCGGGCGCCGGCGCGCAGGTGGTCGGGGTCGTGGAGTTCAGCGACCATCCGCCCGCGGCCCGCGACCTGCCGCGGGTCGGCAACCACACCGAGTTCGACCTGGAGGGTATCCTGGCCCTGCGCCCGGACCTGCTGGTGTCCTGGGCGAGCGGCAATCCCGCCCCCGAGGTCGCCGCCCTGCGCCGCCTGGGGCTGAACGTGTTCGAGACCGAGCCCGTGCGCCTCGAGGACATCGCCGGCCTGCTCGAACGGCTCGGCCGGGTGGCCGGCCACCCGGGCGCCGGGGCCGCGGCGGCGCAGGCGTTTCGCGCGCGCCTGTCCGCCCTCGAGCGCGGCGCGGCCGGTGCCACGCCGGTGCGCGTTTTCTACCAGGTCTGGGGCCGGCCGTTGATCACCTTGAACGGGCGCCACCTGGTGAGCGACGTGTTGCGCCGCTGCGGCGCACGCAACGTGTTCGCGGACCTGCCCGATCTCGCCCCGCGCCTGGACATCGAGGCGGTGCTGAAAGCCGACCCGCAGGTGATCATCGCCGGCGCCAGCGACGCCGAGAGCGAGCGGTGGCTGGCCGCATGGCGCGCCTGGCCCGAACTCGCGGCGGTGCGCGACGGCCACGTCTTCGCCGTGTCGGCGACGCTCATGAACCGGCACACGCCGCGGATTCTCGACGGCATGCAGCGGGTCTGCGAGTTGCTCGCGGCGGTGCGCGCGTCCCCCGGCGGCTGATCAGCCGGGCACGTAGACCCGTCCGCGGGCGTCGCTCAACGTACGCACCGGGTGACCGTACAGCCGCTCCAGGTTGGCCGCGTCGAGGATCTCGTCGGCCGGGCCGGCGAGCGTTTCGCCGGTGCCGAACAGCAGCAGCAGGTGGTCGCAGAAGCGCGCTGCGAGGTTGACCTCGTGCAGCGTCATCAGCAACGCGCCGCCCTCGTCGACGATGCGCGCCGTCAGGTGTTCGAGCAGGGTGATCTGGTGGCGCAGGTCGAGGTGGTTGGTCGGCTCGTCCAGCAACCACAGTCGCGGCGCCTGGGTGAGGAGGGTGGCGATCGCCAGGCGCTGGCGCTCGCCCCCGGAGAGGGTGGTGACGCTGCGCCCGGCCAAGGCGCCGAGGTCCACGACAGCCAGCGCCTCGCGGGCGATCCGCCGGTCCTCGTCGGACTCCCGGGCGAGTGCCGGCAGGTGCGGGTGGCGGCCGATCAGAGCGGTTTCCTCGACGCTGGCCGGGAACGGGTCGTCACCGCCCTGGAACAGCACGCCGATCTGCCGGGCCCGGGCCCGCGCGCCGATCCCGGCGAGCGGCTGGCCGCCCAGCAGCACCTGCCCCGCGACCGGCGCGCGCAACCCCGCCAGGGTGTGCAGCAAAGTGGTCTTGCCGACGCCGTTGGCGCCGAGCATTCCCCAGCGCTGGCCCGCGCGCACGTGCAACGCAAGACGCTCGCACACGCGGGTCGCGGCGATCTGCACCGTGAGGTCGACGAGTTGCAGCATGGCGCATTCTAGCCACACGCCCCGCCGCCGGTTGTGCGACGCCGCCACTTGGCCTATCGTCGGCAGGTTCGAGCAGGTGCGGGCCCGGCGCAATGGTCGCCGCGGCCTCGGGAAGTCAGTGCAAACCTGACGCTGCCCTCGCAACGGTAAATGGCACGGCCCCTCGGGGCCGGGCGCGGATAGAGTCACTGCGGAGAGTCGCGGCCGGCGCAACGCCGGGAGCGGTTCGACCCGCGGGAAGGCCCTCGCGTCGTCGTTACGACTTCTGCCATGAGCCCGGAGACCGGCCTGCCCGTCGTGTAACTTGCGTTGCGAAGGGCGGCGTTTGAGTGGTGGTCCGCGATCCGTTTCCTGCCCGGCCCGAGCGGTCGGCCGGCTGCTGTGGGCGGCCCTGCTGGTGCCGGGCTCACTGCCGGCGCAACCGCGCCACATCACCATCACCGAGGCCGGCGGCGTCGCCGAGGTCGCCTCGCCCGGCGAAGTCTCGCTCTACAGCACGCCCGTGCACTACCAGGTGGTCGGCCGCGAGGCGCTGGCCGCCTCGCCGGCGAGCATCACCGAGGTGCTGCGCCGGGCGACGGGTGCGCAGGTGCAGTCCAGCGGCGGGCTGGGGAGTTTCTCGAGCGTCAGCCTGCGCGGTGCAGCGAGCGAGCAGGTGCTGGTGTTCCTCGACGGCGTACCGCTCAACGATGCCGCCGGCGGCGGGGTCGACCTGAGCGCCTTCGACCCGGCCGAGCTCGAACGGGTGGAGATCTATCGTGGCGCGACGCCGCTCGAACTCGGCGGCGCGTCGCTCGGCGGTGCGGTCAACCTCGTCACGCGCAAGGCGCCCGGCGCCCGCTCGGGCCAGGTGCTGCTCGGCGCCGGTTCGTTCGCCACCCGCCAGGCGGCGGCCTCGTGGAACGCGGCAGGCGAGCGCGACCAGGTACTGCTCGGCGCCAACTGGCTCGCCAGCGACAACGACTTCGAGATCCGCAACGACAACGCCACCGCCTTCAACCCGGACGACGATTTCGACGAGGCCCGCAACAACGCCGACTTCGAGCAGCGCAACGGCCTGTTCAAGTGGCGGCGCCAACTGTCGGCGGACACCGCCCTGGCGCTGTCCGTGCAGGGATTCGCGAAGGACCAGGGCGTGCCCGATATCAGCAACAGCGAAGTCAACGACGCCCGGCTGCAGACCGACATCGTGCGTGCCCAGGGCCGCCTGGACGCGTTGCGCCTGGGCGGCGCCAGGACCGGCGCGAGCGCGAACCTGTTCGCACTGCGCAAGGTCGAGCGCTTCGACGACCGCGACTCGCGGATCGGTCTGAGCGCGCAGCACACCCGCGGCACCACCGAACGCTTCGGCACGGACGGGTTCGTCAATCACATCCTCGGCGCCGTCACCGTTCGCGGCGTGCTGGAAGCCTACCGCGAGACGTTCGCTTTCGAGGACCGCCTGGGTGCGCTGGCCGACAGCGAGAGCCGGCGCGACGCCCTCACGTCCGGCGCCGAGTACAGCCACTACCTGCTCGACAACCGGCTGATCCTGAGCGGCGTGTTGCGCGCGCAGTGGGTACGCGACTCGATCGAGGTCGATCGCGACGGCAGCGGCGCCGCGCCGCGCGCCGAGCGCAGCGATCACTATTCGCTCAGCCCGCAGCTCGGCGCCAAGTACCTGCTCGACGCGCGCTCGCACGTCAAGGCCAACCTGGGCCGCTACACGCGCGTGCCCGCCTTCTACGAACTGTTCGGCGATCGGGGCCTGTTCATCGGCAACCCGGACCTCGAACCCGAAACGGGCGTGAACTTCGACCTCGGCGTGGAGTACGTGTGGTATGCGCCGGGGCGCTGGTTCCACGGTGCCGTCGCCGGCGCGGAGTTCTTTCGCAACCGCGCCGACGACCTGATCGCCCGCGTGTTCGACGCACGTGGCGTGGGGCGCTCGGAGAACGTCTCGGACGCCACGCTCGAAGGTGCGACCCTGTCGGCCCTGCTGCTGCCGGCGCCCTCGTGGGAGGTGGCCGTCAACGCCACCTGGCTCGAGACGGAGATCGCGAGCGATCTCGGCGCGTTCGACGGCAACCGCCTGCCCGGCCGGTACGCGCGCACGCTGAACCTCGACCTGGTCTACGTGAGCGGCGGCTGGCGATTCACCGCCCGCCGGCGTGTGCTCGAGCGCAAGTTCTACGACACCGCCAACCTGCTGCCGGCCGCCGACCAGCGGGTGACCGATCTGCTCGCCCGTTTCCGGCGCGGGGCGTGGCGGGTCGACGTCGCCCTTACCAACGTCACCGACGAACGCTACGAGGATTTCAACGGCTTTCCCAATCCGGGCCGCGCGCTGTTCGCGAGCCTCGCCCGGACTTTCTGAACACCACCGAGGACACCGACATGTACCGACCACTGATGACTTTCCTGCTGCTGCCGGCCCTGGCCGGTTGCCTCGACCTGCAGGGCGACAGCGACGAGTCGGCCGACACGGGCTGTCCCGCGGTGGCGACCGCGGCACGGTCCGCGCCGGCGCTCGCCGGGGCGCTCGGCCACGGTGGCGCGACGGACTATTTCGCCGCCGTCGCCACGATCGCACCCGATTTCAGCAGCGGGGCGCACTCGCTGATCGGGCGCCACGACGGCGACCTGGTGACCCTGAACGACGTGGCGCCGACCAACTCCGACGTGACGGTGGCGGCGCGCGACGGGCAGTTGTTCCGCATCGAGCGCTCGATCGGCGCCAACGTCACCCGTTTTGCAACCACCCCCGGCGCCGACCCGCGAGTGCCCGAGTGGCAGTTCTCCGTGGTGCGCGAGCGCTGCGCGACGCCCGCCACCACCAACCCGCAGAACCTCGTTTTCGCCAGCGCCAGCAAGGCGTACGTGCTGCTGTTCGAGCAGAATACGGCGCTGATCGTCAACCCGTCGGCCACCACGGCCGGGGAGTTCGTGCTGGGCGAACTCGACCTCGGTGCCTACGCCGACAGCGACGGCGTGGCCGAGATGCACAACGGGCTGGTTGCCGACGGCAGGCTGTTCATCACGTTGCAGCGCTGGGATCGCAACGATTCGTTCTTCTGGGCGCTCAACAATACGCCCTACGTGGCCGTGTTCGACGTGGCGACCGATACCGAGATCGACACCGGCCAAGACCCCGATCCCGCGATCAAGGGCATCCCACTCGATCTGCGCAATCCCGACAACGACATCGCCTACGTCGCCGCGGAGAACGCGCTCTACGTGCAGGGCGCGGGTGACCTGTTCGCGGGCACGGCCAGCGGCGGGATCGTGCGCATCGACCTGGCCGACTACCGCCCGGCACTGCTGGTGGACGACGACGACCCCGCGGCCAGCCACGGCCAGACCACGGCGATGGCGGTGTCGACGCCGGATCGCGGCTACCTGGTGGGCGGCGCCTACGATGAGAATTTCGAGTTCCGGGCCACGCTCTACCCGTTCGATCCGCGCACGGGCGTGCTGGGACCCGCCGTGG
>JBFJWO010000132.1:0-10751 GCA_041623575.1 Gammaproteobacteria bacterium | reverse complement strand
TCATCCAGCCCTGCAGGTGGGCACACAGCGCACCTTTGCCGCCGTGCTCCAGCAGGTAACGGTAGCCCAGCCCGTCGACCACCAGCAGCACCACGTTGCGCGCATCGGCCAGGCGCCCGGGAGGCAGCGCGGCGAGCACCGGGTAGTCGGTGCCGGGCGCGCCGCCGCCGAGACCCGCTTCGATCGAGGCCATCAGATTGACGATGCTGTTGCCCGCGTACTGCGGGCGCGTCGGCACTTCGTCGGTAATGATGGCGGGCTCGCCGATCATGCTAGGCTTCGGTTGCTGCGGGACGCAATGGAGGCACACGTGAGCAAGTTGCATGCCTCGCTGGTCATCATACTCCTGTGGGCCGCGTTGCCCGGCACCGGGGCGCGCGCCGAGGGGACCGTGGAGAACGTCCTCGCCGCCATCGTCGGCGTGCGCGCCGAAGTTCCCGACAGCGCCCGCACCGCGGCGAGCCTCGGCACCGAACGTGTCGGCAGCGGCGTGCTGATCGACACCAGCGGCCTGATCGTCACCATCGGCTACCTGATCCTGGAAGCGCGCACGGCGGAGATCATGCTCGCCGACGGCCGCCGCCTGCCGGCCGAGATCGTGGGCTACGAGAACACCAGCGGTTTCGGTCTGCTGCGCGCCATCGGCGAGGTGCGCGTGCGCCCGATCCGGCTGGGCGATTCCAGCAGCCTGCGCGAGAACGCGCCCGTGCTCGCCGTCAGTTTCGGCGGACCGGGCGGCGTGCGACCGGCGGCGGTCACCTCGCGGCGCGAGTTCGCCGGCTACTGGGAGTACCTGCTGGACGAGGCGATTTTCACCTCACCGCCTCACCCGGCGTACGGCGGGGCGGCGCTGCTCGACGGCGAAGGCCGGTTGCTCGGCATCGGCTCGCTCGCGGTGAGCGACGCCCGCCCGGGCGAGTTCTCGCCGGGCAACCTGTTCGTGCCCATCGATGCGCTGAAGTCGGTGATCGGCGAGTTGCTGATCGACGGGCGCCCGCGGGCACGGGTGCCGCCGTGGCTGGGCGTGTTCACCAACGAGGAGCGCGAGCGCCTGTTCGTGGCGCAGGTGGCACGCGACGGTCCGGCCGAGCGGGCCGGCATCGTGCCCGGGGACGTGATCGAGCGCGTCGCCGGGAAACCGGTCGTCTCGATGGCGGATTTCTACCGCAAGGTGCGGGCGCTGGGCGAAGCCGGGGTCACGGTGCCGCTGACGGTGTCGCACAACGGCGAACGGCGCGACGTCGACATCGTCTCGGCGGATCGTTATCGCTGGTTGCGCCTGGCACCGTCGAACTAGCGCCGGCGCGCTCAGGCGTGCGGTTCGCCGCCGTTGCGGCGCGGGGCGCCGAGTTGCGGGAAGTCGCCGGAAAAGGCGGCGATCCAGCGCGCCGCCGCCTCGTCGGGCGAGAGCGACTCGCCGTCGCGCGCCGAGCGCAGGCGATAGGCCTCGATGTAACACATCTGCTCGACCATGCGCGCCTGGAAGGCCTGGTCGGGGCTGGAGAACGCCAGCGCGAACTGGAAACCGCCGCCCAGGCGCCGCCGCCACAACACCTGGCCGCGGTAGCTCAGGTCGCGACCGCAGGCCTCGACGCTGACCTCGAGCACAGTGCCGGGCAGGTAGCCGAGACGCCCCTCGACGCAAACGCCGCCCTCGCCGTGATCGAGCAGGTCCAGGTCCCGCCAGCCGCGCCCGGGGGCGACGGCCAGTCGCGCCGGCACGGCCTCGGGATGGCGAATCAGCGCACCGGGCCGGGCCGCGTGGCGCCCCGGAACGTCTTCCCACAACGCGAATGGCGTATGCATGGCCGCATACTTAGAATCTTTCCAACAATAATTCAAGTTAAATTTTCATAATTTTCCTGTAATTAAGAGAATTACCTAGAAACAACTTCAATGACTTCGATCACCGGCCCGGTTGCCCGGGTACGCATCGGGCGCAGCCGCTCGGGCATCCCCGAGGCGCACGCCGAGAACTGGGAAGACGGTTTTTTCGGCCTGGGTTTCCTGCACGGCCGCGACCGGGGGGCGCAGATCGAGGTGATGCGCGCGGTCGCCGAGGGCCGCCTGTGCGAGCGTCTTGCCGACGACGAGCGCATGCTTGCGCTGGACCGCTACTTCCGCCGGCTCGGCTTCGCGCGCGACGCCGAACGGCACGCCGACGCGCTGGCGGCCCCGGAGCGGCGCCTGGTCGAGGCCTATTGCGCCGGCGTCGAGCGGGCGCGGGAGCGGCACTACCCGGCGCTCTACCGACTGGTTACCGGCCCGGCGCAACCGTTCGCGGTCCACGACGTGCTCACCCTGCTCAAGCTCACCGCCTATGCCGGGCTGGCCGAAGGTCAGCGCATGGTCGAGTTGTTCGCCTTGCATGCGTTGCGCCGCGGCCTCGGTGCCGCGCACCTGCAGGAGTTGCTGCCGGGGGCCGTGGCGCCCGACCCGGCGCTGCTCGACTCACTGGATGAGTTGCCGCCGCTCTATGCCACCGAGAACCTCGGCCTGGCCGCCGGCGCCAGCGGCGGCAGCAACGCCTGGGCGGTGGCCG
Source organism: Gammaproteobacteria bacterium (assembly GCA_041623575.1). Lineage (GTDB taxonomy): Bacteria > Pseudomonadota > Gammaproteobacteria > JAHELT01 > JAHELT01 > JAHELT01. Next base: position 8,209 of record JBFJWO010000132.1, on the reverse strand, counting down.
GGAACCTGTCGGCCAGCGGCGCCCCGCTGCTCGCCAACGACCCACACCTGGAGATCAACCGCCTGCCGGCGGTGATCTACGAGGCGCACCTCGCGGTCGGCGAGGAACGCGTCACCGGCGCCAGCCTGCCGGGGCTGCCGGGGTTCGTGAGCGGACGCAATCGCCACCTTGCGTGGGGCGTCACCTACAGCTGCATCGACACCGCGGATTTTTTCGTCGAGCGGTGTCGCGACGGCACGGTGGAGCGGGACGGGCGGCGCGTGGCCGTGGAGCAGGAAACCCAGGTCATTCGCCGCAAACGCCAACCCGATGCCGAATTAGCCGTCTACCGCGCCGGCGAACACACCTTCGAGCAGACCCCGGCCGACGGGGCACGGCTCAGCTGGCGCTGGGTCGGTCAGGGCGCCGGCGGCCTGGGCAGCATCGGCGCCTTCGTTCGCCTGCTCCGCTGCAGGAGCGCGGGGGAAGCGCGGGCGTGCATGCAGGGCGCCGACATCCCGACCCTGCACATGGTGTTCGCGGACCGGGCCGGGGACATCGCCTACCAGTGCACCGGCGCGGTGCCCCGGCGCCGGGGCGGCTGGTCCGGGCTGTTGCCGGCGCCGGCGTTCGACGAGCGCCACGGCTGGGACGGATTGCTGGACCCCGCCGGCGAGTTGCCCGGTGTCAGCAACCCGGCCTCGGGGAGACTGGTGATCGCCAACGACCTGCGCCCGTTCGCGAGTCACCCGGACTTGTGCAACTGCGCGCTCGCCCACTACCGTGGCACCCGGATCGAGGAACTGCTGGCGCCCGGGTCCTCTCTGACACCCGCCGATTTCCAGCGCATGCACTACGACGTGCAGTCGCTGCAGGCCCGCACGTTCCTGCCCGCGTATTTGCCGCACCTGCCGGACGGGCCGCACAAGCGTCTGCTGCAGGCGTGGGACACGGGCTACGGCACGCACTCGCGAGCCGCGACCCTGTTCGAGCGCCTGCACCGCTCGGTGGTGCGGGAGGTATTCGGTGGCGCGCTCGGCAAGCCCTGGTTCGACCACGTCGTCGAGCGCACCGGCCTGTACGGCACCCTCAGCGGCTACTTCGACCAGGTCCTGTTGCGCCCGGATTCGCTTTGGCTGCCGGCCACCGCCCGGCGCAGCACCCTCGATAACGCCCTCGGCGCGGTGCTGCGCCAGCCGTTGAGCGAGGTGCCGCCCTGGGGCGAACACAACCGGGTGCGTTTCGACAACCTGTTCTTCGGCGGCCAGTTGCCCGCCTGGCTGCGCATGGACCTCGGCCCGTTCGCACTGGCGGGCAACCACGCGACGGTCAGCCAGGGCAGCACCTTCAACGTCGGCGATCGCCGCACCAGCTTCGCCCCCTGCTACCGGATGGTGGCCGACCTCGCCAACGGCGACCTGTGGAGCAACTACCCGGGGGGCGGCAGCGAGCGGCGTCTGAGCCGCCGCTATCGCGACTCGCTGGACGCGTGGTTCGGCGCCCGCTACCGGCGGGTCGGGGAGTAGCCAGGCGAGCGCCGGCACTCAGTGCGGCAGGCGCCGCTCGCCGTTGCCTCGGCCGCGCCGCCCGTCCATCGGCATGCGACGGCGCAACAACGCGTTGTGGGCCTGCCACTCGGCGTGGCGATCGAGACGAGCGAGCATCCGTACCTGCTTGCCGATCAGGGTCGCCACGGGCAACCCGTCGCGAAACAGCACGCGGTTGCCGGCAAGCGCCGGGACCCGTTCCCCCGGCACCAGGATACCGACCAGGTTGAGGGGATCGACGGCGCTGACCGAGTACAGCTCGCCGCGCTCGGTCTCGCGGCGCACACGGCGCAACAGCCCGACCGCTTCGGGCAACGCGAACTGCTCGCCGGCGAACTGGTCGACGAAACGCCCGCCGCGCACCTCGCCCCGGGCTTCGAGCCGGCGCAGCACGTAGAGCAGCTCGCGCCACGGCGGCAGGCCCGGCTCGCGCTCCAGCAGTTTGCGGAACACCACCCCGTAGCGCCGTAACAGCGCGCGGGCGACGCGTTCCAGGGACTCGGCGGGCAGGCGTCCCGCCGGCCCTTCGGCCGAGCGCTGCGGTACCGCCGCCCAACGCCCGACCTCGGCCACGCCCGCACCGCGTCGCGCGTTGCGAGCGCGGCGCGATGCCGGCGCCAGCAACGCACGCAGTGCCGCGAAGGAGTCAGCCGTCACCTCGCCGGCCGCCGCCAACTCCGCGAGCGCCGCTTCGAGCTGCACGGGCAACACACCGCTCGCGTCGAGCAACTCGTCGAAGAACGAGGCGCCGGCGTCGCGCAACGCCGCGAGGACCCGCTCGGCATTGCCGGACAGCGGCGTGTGGCGGGCGGCGGGGACGATGCGACGCCAATCGGCGAGCGCCTTGCGCGGCACCAGGGTGATGGGCGTCGTCTTGAGCGGGGCCGCCCGCTTGCCGGGCGTGGCCGGCGGTTGCAGCCGGGCCCATTGCACCCGCCCGGCGGCGCACTGCGCGTCCAGCCACTGCGGCCAGTAGCCGGCGAGTCGCGCCGGCAGCAGTTCCCCCTCCCAGGCGCCGGCCGGGGCCGAGTAGCCCTCCAGCAGTTGCAGCACGTCGCCGAGCGCCTGCTCGCCGTTGGCGTCCGGGACGGCGTCGCCGACGCTCGCGATCCCGTGCCATTCGAACAGTGCGCGCTGGAACACCACCGGGCTGACGGCGAGGATCTCGCGGCGCATGCGCTCGAGCGTGTAACGGTGGATGCGGGCGAGCAACCCTCGCTCGCACCACTGTTCGCGCTCCTCGCTGAAACGCCCGCGCATCGCCACGCCCTCGTTCTCGAGCGCCAGCAGCGCGCCCTCGACCGCGGCCGGCGACAGCCCGATCTGCCCGGCGAGTTCGCCCGCACTGGTCACCGCCGTGCCCTGCAACCGGGCCCTGACGAGCTCGAGCCAGGCAGCTTGCGCGGGCGGCGGCTCGTACAACGCCTGCAGCGGCGGCGCGTAGCCGGTGTCCGACCCGAAAGCGGCGTGCGCCAGGTGCAGCCTCTCGGTGGCGAACCACAGCACCGGCTCGGTCCCGCCCACGCTTACGCGACACACCCTGCCCGTCTCACGCAGCCGCGCGCAGTGCGCCTCGAAAGCGGGAAAGCGGCGCATCTCGGCGTCGGTCACGCACCCGAGCAGCAGCAACGCGTCGTGCAGTTCGTCGGCGTCACGGACCTCGGGCCAGGCTTCGTCGCGCACCGCCTCGATGGCCTTGGCATCGAGGCGCCCCAGCGCCGCGGCGTCCTCCGGCGCCGCGAAACGTCGCGCCTGCACCAGTTGGGTGCGCCGCTCCTCGGCCGGGGCGTCGTCGAGAAAGGCGTACGGGCGCGCGGAGAGGATCTCGTGCGCCAGCGGCGAGGGGCCGGCCAGGTCGCGTGCCAGCACCTCGATCTCGCCGGCGGCGATGCCTTCCAGCACCCGTTCCAGCCCGTCGACGTCCATCACCTCGCCGAGACAGTCGGCCAGGGTCTGCGCGACCAGCGGGTGATCCGGGATCTCGCGCTCGCCGGCGAGGTTCTCCGCGCAGGCCAGCTGGTCGGGAAAGACGACCGCCATCAGGTCCTCGGCGTCCATGCGCTGGAACTGCGCCGGCGCGCGTTTGCCGTTGCGCATGCGGCGTACCGCCAGCGCGATGCTCGCGTTCCAGCGCCAGTGAGTGGGAAACATGGGCGCATCGAGCAACGCCTGGGTGAGTACCTTGCGCACGCTGGCCGCCTTGAGGTACTTGCTGACCTCCTCCAGCGGGAAGCTGTGGGTGCTGCCGAGCGAGAGCACGATGCTGTCCTCGAGCGCCGCGGCCTGCAGCTCGAAGTTGAACTTGCGGCAGAAGCGCTTGCGCAGCGCCAGCCCCCAGGCCCGGTTGAGACGCGACCCGAAGGCTGAGTGAATGACCAGGTGCTGGTCGCCGGCTTCGTCGAAGAAGCGCTCGAAGATCACCGTCTGCAACGTCGGCAGGGCGCCGAGCGCCGCGTACGCGGCGGCCAGGTAGTCGACCAGCTGCACGGCGGCCTGACCGCACACGCGTCGTTCGCCGACCAGCCACCGCACGCACTCGTCGCGGCCGCCGTCGGCCAGGCGTGCGGCGATCTCCCGGCGCAGCCGCGAGACCGCCTCGCTCAGCTCGTCGCTGCGCCCGGGGGCCTCGCCGAACCAGAACGGGATGTTGGGCGGCTCACCGGCCGCGTCAGCCACGTGCACCTTGCCCGTCTCCACCCTCAGGATGCGGTAGGAGGTGTTGCCGAGCTGGAAGATGTCGCCGGGCAGGGACTCGAAGGCGAAATCCTCGTTCAGGGTGCCGATGAACTGGCCCTGGGGCTGCATCACCACGTCGTAGTCGAACTGGTCGGGAATCGCGCCCCCGTTCATCAGCGCGGTGAGCCGCGCGGCGCGGCGGGCACGCAGACGCCCGTTGACGGCGTCGAGGTGCAGGTACGCCGAGCGGCGCCCGCGGCGCGTCGCGAACCCCTCGGCCAGCATGTGGGTGACGGCGTCGAACCGCGCCTGCTCGAGCCCCCGGTAGGGCCAGGCGCGGCGCACCATCGCCAACAGCTCGGCCGTGTCCCACTCGCGCGCGGCGACCTCGGCGACCAGCTGCTGCGCCAGCACGTCGAGCGGCTGGTGGGGCACGCCGAGGCGGTCGAGCTCGCCGCGCGCCACCGCCTCGAGCAGCGCCGTGCACTCGACCAGGTCGTCGCGCGTGGTCGGGAACAGGCGGCCCTTGGGGGTGGCGCCCACTGCGTGCCCCGATCGGCCCACCCGCTGCAGAAAAGCGCCGATCCTGCGCGGCGAGCCGATCTGGCAGACCAGGTCCACGTCGCCGATGTCGATGCCGAGTTCGAGCGAGGCGGTCGCGACCAGCGCGCGCAGCTGGCCCGCCTTCAGGCGCTGCTCGGCCTCGAAGCGGTGCTCGCGCGCCAGGCTCCCGTGGTGCGCCGTCACGCAGTCGGCGGCGAGCCCCTCGCGCTCCAGGCGTTCGGCCAGGTGACGGGCCAGGCGTTCGGTAAGGCGCCGCGTGTTGACGAAGATCAGCGTCGTGCGGTGCTCGACGATGAGCTCGGTCAGGCGCCGGTAGGTCTCCTCCCAGGCCTCGGTCGACATCACCGCTTCCAGCGGCGAGGCCGTCACTTCCAGCGCCAGGTCGCGCTCGCGCACGTGCCCGGTATCGATGACGGTGCACTGCCCGTCGCCGGCGCCGGTCAGGAAGTGCGCGATTTCCTCGATCGGCTTCTGCGTGGCCGACAGCCCGATGCGCACCAGCGGCGCCGCGCACAGCGCCTGCAGGCGCTCCAGCGACAGGGCCAGATGGGCGCCCCGCTTGTTGGCCGCCAGCGCATGGATCTCGTCGACGATGACCGTGCGCGTGCTGCCGAGCATCGCCCGCCCCGACTCGCTCGTCAGCAGCAGGTAGAGCGACTCGGGCGTGGTCACCAGGATGTGCGGCGGGTTGCGGCGCATCCGCTCGCGCTCGCTCTGCGGCGTGTCGCCGGTACGCACCATGGCCCTTATGGGCGAATCGCCGTGACCGAGTTCGCGCAAGGTCTCGCGGATGCCGGCGAGCGGCACCTCGAGATTGCGCTGGATGTCGTTCGACAGGGCGCGCAGCGGCGAGACGTAGACCACGCAGGTCTCCTCGGGCAGCGCCCCGAACAGGTCGCCCTGCTGACTCTGCCAGACCAGGTCGTCGATCGCGGCGAGGAAGGCGGCCAGGGTCTTGCCCGACCCGGTGGGCGCGGCGATGAGCGCGTTGCGGCGCGCCTTGATAGCCGGCCAGGCCTGCCGCTGCGGCTCGGTGGGGGCGCCGAAGTGGCGGGCGAACCAGCCGGCCACCGCGGGGTGGAAGCCGTCCAGGGCCGCTGCTTGCGGGTCGTGGGCGCTCATCAGGCCGCCGATTGTAGCCTACCGGAGGCCTGCGCCCCGCCTCCGGCCAGGCCGCGTGGGATGTGACCCGCGTAGCACTCTGCGGCCCTGAACTTGCCTGGCGGGGGTTCTCGGCCTACAGTCGGCGCCACTGCCCGGCCACAACCGGTAATCCCGCGTGAGCAAAGACCTCCCTCCCCTTGTCCCGACCCTGGCACTCGCCGGCGTGCTGGCGCTCGGTGGCTGCTCGAGCCACGAGCAGGCCCAGCCCGGGGACCGTGGCAGCAGCGTGGTGGCCTACTCCGGGGCGCGCACCGCCGTGGACCTGGACGCCGCCAACGCCACCAGGCTGACGCGCAATCTCTTCGGCATGGCAGCCGGGCCGGCGGCGGGGACGCGCGCGACAGCCAACCCCGGCCTGCGCGGCGCGCTGCAGGTCCTCGACCAAACGCTGGCCGAGGACAGCGGGGTGTTCGCCGCGGCGGCCGGCGTTCGCCCGCTGGTCTCGGTGATGGAGGACTGTCCCGGGGGCGGGCGCAAGATCCAGACCGCGGGGCCGCTCACGCTGAGCGTCGAGTACGTCGACTGCCGGGTCCGGGCGACGGCCGTCAGCGGCGTCGCCATCCGGGTGGGCGATGCGAGCGCGCACACGACGACGGTGCGCGAGTTGCGCATCAGCTCGCCGCGGATCGAACTCGGGTTCTCGGGCAACTTCGACTACCGGCGCACCGACGGCTACGAGCGCCGGGCGCTCGACATGGTGCTGAGCGACGGGCAGCGCGGGCGCACGCTGCAGGCCCGCCACCTGGTGGTGCTGGAAACACGCGTCACCGACGGCATGGAAGTCACCGTCAACGGGCGGCTGCTCGACTCCGACCTCGGCGAGCTCGAGGTCGAGACCGACGACACCGGCCCGCTGTTCTACGCCGGCGACGACCCCTACCCGTCGAGCGGTCGCGTGACCCTGCGCGGACGGGGCGAGGAGCGCCTGACGCTGCTGGTGCTCAGCAACACGCAGGTCAACATCACCGCGGACACCGACGGCGACGGCGCCAACGACATCGATCAGACGCTTAACTGGAGCGAACTCGAAGCCGAGCATGCCCTGGGCTGAGGGGCTTGCCGCGACCCGGCCCGAGCGCTACCGCGCCGGGCGGAACGGACAACCATAACAGCGTTTCGACGCATACGCCCGACGATCCACACCGGATCCGAAGGGCGTCATTCCGGGGCTCGCGTGTGGGTCCAGGCTGGACCCGCACGCTCACAAATCCGATTGACCGAGGCAAACAGAGGTAACTAGATGAAAGCTCCCCCAGTGTTGAGCCGCGCCGTGTGCGCGCTGCTCGTCGCGGCGTTCGCCGTACCGGCGTGCAAGACCATCGACGCGTACACCCGCGAGGAAAAGACCAGCAACACGACCACCGGCGCGGCGATCGGCGCGGCCGTCGGCGCGGTGCTGGGCATAGCCACCTCCAAGGACAAGAAAGACCGCAAGCGCAATGCCGTGATCGGCGCCGGTATCGGCGCGCTGGCCGGCGGCGCGGTCGGCAACTACATGGACCGCCAGGAGGCGGAGTTGCGCAAGAAGCTCGAGAAATCCGGCGTCAGCGTCACCCGCGACGGCGACAACCTGGTGCTGAACATGCCGGGCAACATCACGTTCGACACCGGCAAGGCGAGCCTCAAGCCCGAATTCGGGGAGGTGCTCGACGGCGTGGCGCTGGTGCTCGCCGAATACGAGAAGACCATGATCGAGGTGGCCGGGCACACCGACAGCCGCGGCAGTGAGGCGATGAACCAGAACCTGTCCGAACAGCGCGCGCGGGCCGTGGCCGATGCGCTGGTCGCGCGCAACGTCCAGCAGGTGCGCATCGACGCGGTGGGTTTCGGCGAGACCGACCCGGTGGCGGACAACGGCACGGCAGCCGGGCGACAGCAGAACCGCCGGGTGGAGCTGACCCTGCTGCCGGTGGTCGCCGAGTAGCGACCGGCGCACCGCACCGGGCCGGCGTCAGCCGTACAGCGGGCGCCGGCCCAACCACTGCGCGTGGTGCGCGGGGTCGGCGATCTTCCAGTCGTCGCGGTCGTAGGCGCCGGCCTCGACGCGCGTCAGCAGGTAGCGAAAGAACATCGCCACGGTCTGCGGGCGTATCAGCTCACCGCGCCGCTCGGCGTCGGCATAGAGTTCGGCGTCGGGCAACACGGCCCGATCGGCATCGATGGCGCCGCGCATCAGGTCCGTGTCCACGAACCCCGGATAGGTGTTGGCGACCAGCACGCCCTCCTCGGCAAGCTCCAGGCGCAGCCCCTGCTGCAGCATGAACGACGCAGCCTTGGAC
>JBFJWO010000131.1:0-10767 GCA_041623575.1 Gammaproteobacteria bacterium | reverse complement strand
GGGCGCGCCGGCGCTCGCGCGCGCCGCCCGACTGGTCATCGCCGCCGGTCACGGCAGCGTCGACCTCGCCCGCCAGGTCGACCTGGCCGTGCCGGTGTTGCCGGTGCAGGGCCAGGTGGTGGTGACCGAGCGCGCCGCGTCGGTCCTGCACTACCCGACCAACTACGTGCGGCAGACCGACGAGGGCACTTTCCTGCTGGGTGCCTCGGCGCGCGACGTCGGCTTCGACCTCGACACCCAGAGCACCACCTTGCGCGACATCGCGAGGCAGTGCACGAGCGCCTTCCCGTACCTGCGAACACTGCGTGTACAACGCGCCTGGGCGGCGCTGCGCATCATGACGCCGGACGGCTTCCCGGTGTACGCGCAGTCACGCACCTGGCCGGGTGCGTTCGTGTTCGTCTGCCACAGCGGCGTCACGCTCGCCTCGTTGCACGCCACGCAGGCGGCGCAGTGGGTGCTGGCCGGCACGATCCCCGAAGCGCAGCGCTGTTTTCACCCCGGGCGGTTCGATGTTCAAGCGTCTCGCGCCGCCGGCTGAACCGGTGACCCTGCGTTTCGAGGGCCGCGAGGTGGTCGCCGCGCGCGGCGACTCCGTGGCCGCCGCGCTGCTTGCTGCCGGCGTGACGGTGTTCCGCGAAAGCCCGCTGAGCGGCGCCCCCCGGGCACCGTTCTGCATGATCGGCAACTGCTTCGAGTGCCTGCTCGACATCGACGGCGAACCCAACCGCCAGGGCTGCATGACCGAAGTGCGGGACGGCATGCAGGTGCGGGTGCAGCGCGGTGCCGCCGCAGCCGACGGCGATGGCCGCTGAGGCGACCGTCATCGGCGCCGGGCCGGCGGGAATGAGCGCCGCCGTGGCCCTTGCCGAGCACGGGGTCGGCGTGCAGGTCATCGACGAGCAGTCCGCCCCCGGCGGCCAGGTCTACCGCGCCGTCGAGAAAGTGCACGCCACCCGCGCCGGCCAGCTCGCTTTGCTCGGCGAAGACTATGCGCGGGGTATCGACCTGGTCGAGCGCTTTCGCGCCAGCGGCGCGACCTTCGTGCCCGCCACCGCGGTGTGGGAGATCGAGCCCGGCGACGGCGAGTCGCCGTTGCTGATCCGGACCCTGCAGCACGGCCGCGCCGCAACGCTCGCGACGCGTCACTTGATTCTCGCCACCGGCGCCATGGAAAGGCCGACGCCGTTCCCCGGCTGGACCCTGCCGGGGGTCATGGGGGTCGGCGCGGCGCAGACGTTGCTCAAGGACGCTGCCCTGGTGCCCGACGGGCGCGTGGTGCTGGCCGGGTCCGGCCCCCTGCTCTATCTGTACGCCGCGCAGCTGCTGAATGCGGGCGTGACGCCGCAACGTATTCTCGACACCACGCCCGCGCCGACTTTCGAGGCCCTCCGCGCCCTGCCCGCGGCCGCACTGGGCGGTGCGCGGCAACTGCTGCGCGGCGCCCGCTGGCTCGCTGAACTGCGCCGTGCCGACGTGCGCACCGAGTCGCGGGTGAGCGCGTTGCAGGCGCTGGGGGCACGGCGCCTCGAAGCGGTGCGCTTCCGGCGCCGGGAGCGGTGGGAGCAACTGGACGCAGACCTGCTGCTGGTGCACGACGGCGTAGTGCCCAACAGCTGGCTCGCCATGTCCCTCGGCTGCGCGCACACCTGGCACCCGTCGCAGCAGTGCTGGACGCCGACGCTGGACCCGCTCGGTGCGTCGAGCCGCGCAAGCGTGTCGATCGCCGGGGACGCCGGCGGGATCGGCGGCAGCGAGGTGGCGCGGGTACGCGGGCGCCTGGCCGGCCTGGCGGTAGCCCGGCGGTGCGGGCGACTGGACGCCGCGCGGGCTGACCGCGAGCTGACGCTGGGCCGCGGCGAACTGCACCGGCTCGCCCGGCTGCGGCGCTTCCTGGACGGCTATTTCCCGCCGGCCGCGTCGTTCCGCCACCCGCCCGACCCCGAGACCCTGGTGTGTCGCTGCGAGGAAGTGAGCGTCGCGGAACTCGAACGGGTCGCGCGGCTCGGGGTGGTCGGTCCCAACCAGGGCAAAGCGTTCACCCGTTGCGGGATGGGCCCGTGCATGGGCCGCGAGTGCGCCGCCACCGTCAGTCAACTCATCGCCCGCCACCACGGCCTGCCCATGGACACGGTGGGCCACTACCGGATTCGCCCGCCGGTGCGGCCGATCACGGTCGGTCAGCTGGCAGACATGGAGACCGCGCCGCCCCCCGGCTGAGCGCCGCCCCCCGGCGTCAGGCGCCTGACCCGCGCAGGTAGCCGAGCGACGCCTCGTCGAAGCGCTGCGGCACGATGCCGAACTCCTCGAACACCGCGCCCGACTCGCAGCTATTGCCCTCGAGCAGCATGGTGAGCTGATCGCGGGTCAACGGGAACCACGGCTGGCGATCGAGCAGCGCCGCGAGCGCGGCGACGCCGAACGCGGGCACCGGCAGCGCAAGCTTCCCCCGGCCGCGGGCGGCGCGTGAGATCGTCTGGATGATCTCGTTCCAGGTCAGCGCCTCGGGGCCGCCCAGCGGGTAGGTGCGCCCTTGCGCCGATTCGAGGTGCAGCGAGCGCGCCATGACCTGCGCGACGTCGCGCACGTGCACGGGCGACAACCTGAAGCGCCCGGCGCCCAGGGGATTGAACCCGGCGAAGAACAGCGGCGCCGGCAGCGGCAGGCCGATCAGGTCCCGCTGCAACTGCGTGCAGAACTCCATCCGCCCCCGCGGGTCGCCGAAGATCACCGACGGGCGGAACACCGTCCAACGCAACCCGGAGCCCTGCACCAGCTGCTCGGCCTCGTACTTGGTGCGCTGGTAGTCGGTGCCGTCCGGGCGCACGCCATTGGCGCTCATCAGCAGGCAGCGTGTGACACCGGCACCGCGTGCCGCCGCCAGCAGATCCCGCACCCCGTCACGCTGGTGAGACTCGAAGGTCACACCCTTCGCCGGGTCCTCGCGCAGCAGGCCGACGAGGTACACCACGGCGTCGGCACCGCTCGCGCACTGTGCAAGGGCCGCCGGGTCGGCGATGCTGCCGGGGAGCGTCTCGCAGTGCGAGCGTTGCCCGGCGTCCAGCTTCGCCTCGGCGCCCGGCCGCACCAGCACGCGGGGCGTATCGCCCTGTGCGATCAGCGCATCGAGCAGGTAGTGCCCGACGAATCCCGTGCCACCCACCACCGCGACTTTCATGGAGCGCTGCGCCGTCGTCGTTGCCCAGGTCGGCAGCATAGCGCGCGCCCGGACAGGCACAAGTACCGATCGTCGCCGGCGCGGTGACCGGCGCCCGATGTCACGGCGCGACCTCACCGGCGAGCCGCGCGCGCTCGCGCCGGATGGCATCGGTCATGAACGACATGAACGCGCGGATGCGCGCAGTGTCGCGCAGGTCGAGGTGGGTCAGCAGCCACAGGCCGCTCGACAGGGCTTCGACGGGCCCGAGCACGCGTTGCAGGTCGTCGACAGGGTCGGCCAGCACGCACGGCAACAACGCGAGCCCGATCCCGGCGCGGGCGGCGGCGCATTGCATGGCGAAGCTGCCGGCCCGGTAGGCGATGGCCGACTCCGGCACCCGTTCCCGCAGCCAGCGCATGGCCGGCACGCCGGCCAGCGTGTCGTCGCCGGCGACGACCGTGTGCTCGGCCAGATCGCTCGCGCCCTGCACCGCGGTCCGCCCGGCAAGGTACCCGGGCGAGGCGTACACGGCCCAGCCGACCTTCGCCAGGTCGCGCCCGACGAGGTGCGGCGGCGGGTTGTCCGCGGGTCGCAGCGCCACGTCCGCTTCGCGCCGCGAGAGGTCGAAGAACAGGTTGCCCGTGACCAGTTCCAGCGCGATGCCCGGGTAGCGCTCGCGAAACCCCGCGAGCAGCGGATGCAGGAAATGGGTCGCCAGGGTGTCGGTGGTGGTCAGGCGCACGGCCCCGCTCAGGCGGTAATCCCGGCCCGACAGGCGCCGGTCGAGTTCGTCCATGAGTTCGTGCATCCGCGCGGCGCGCGCATAGGTCTCCTCGCCCGCCTCGGTCATTACGTAGCCGGCGGGCAGGCGCTCGAACAACCGCACGCCGGTGCCCGCCTCGAGCGCGTTCAGCCGGCGAAACACCGTGGAATGGTTGACCCTCAACGCGCGGGCGGCACCGGCGAGCGTGCCGCTGCGGGCGATGGCCAGGAAAAAACGCAGGTCGTCCCAGTTTTGCATTTCGGCAAAGATCAGTTGCGGATATTCGCGATAGTCGTGCATCCAAGCATAGCCTAACCTGTGCCCGTTCACTTCAGGAGAACCCGGCATGCGTCACGTGAAAGCCCTGCTGGACGGTCACTGGCACGACCGCCTGCGGGAATCCGAAACGCTGCGGGCCAGGCTGGCCCGCGCCACCGGCTTCGACGACCGGGTGACGGCCGGGCGCGGAGGCAGGTTCCCCGCCGAGCCCGGCCGTTACCACCTGTACGCGAGCTACGCCTGCCCGTGGGCGCACCGCGCCATCCTGTACCGCAGCCTGAAGGGCCTCGAGGCGGTACTCGGCATGTCCGTGCTGCACCCGCGCTGGGCCGGCCGGGGCGGCTGGCGTTTCGCCGCCACCGGGCTCAGCTCGCTCGACGGGGCGGGCGGCCGGCACTTTCTCCACGAGGTGTACCGGGCCGCGCGCGCGGACTACACCGGGCGCGTCACCGTCCCGGTGCTGTGGGACACCCGTCACCAGACCATCGTCAGCAACGACTCGCAGGCCATCATGCGCATGCTCGACTCGGCCTTCGACGCCTGGGGCGATGCCCGCGTGCACTTCTACCCCCGCGCCCTGCGCGGGGCCATCGACGAGCTCAACGGCTGGCTGCTGCCGGACGTCTGCCGGGGCGTCTATCGGGCCGGGTTCGCGCGCAGCCAGGCGGACTACGAACAGGCGGTGCTCACGCTGTTCGCCCGCCTGGACGACCTCGAAGCGCGCCTCGCCGAGCAACCCTTCCTGCTCGGCCACGCGCCGTGCGAGAGCGACTGGCACCTGTTCGCCACCCTGTGCCGGTTCGACGCGGTCTATCACGGGGCGTTTCGGTGCAACCTGCGACGGCTGATCGACTACCCGGCTTTGAGCCGCTACGCGCGGCGGCTGCACGAGTGGCCGGGCGTTGCGCAAACCGTTCGCCTCGAGCACGTCAAGCGCCACTACTACGATGCCCTGGGCGAGATCGATCCGCGCATCGTGCCGCTCGGCCCGGTGCTCGACTACCGCCACCGCCGGCGGGCGCCGGCGACGCGGGACAGGGTCTCCTGGCGGACCCGCCCGGGGCACCGCGGCACGTCCTGTCGTCACCGCCCCCGGCGCGCGGTCAGGGGCCGGGCGCGGGCGGGTCGACGAGCACGTCCTGCCCGGACCTCGCGCGCAGGTCCTCGCGGCGCTCGCGCAGCTGCCGCTGCTCGCCCGCACTGGTCGGCCCGGCGACGGTGGCGTCCATCACGACGCAGGCCACGAGATCGCCCGCCACGTTGATGGCCGTGCGGCACATGTCCAGCAGGCGGTCCACGCCGAGGACCAGCGCGATGCCATCGAGCGGAACGCCGACCGAAGCGAGCAGCGTCGCGAGGATGACGATGCCGACCCCGGGTGTCGCCGGCGCGCCGATCGCGCTCGCGACGGCGATGGTGATGACCAGCGCCTGCTGCGCCAGCGTGAGATCGACGCCGAACAGCTGGGCGAGGAACACGGTGGCGACGGCCTGGTAGAGGGCCGTGCCGTTCATGTTGATGGTGGCGCCCAGGGGCACGACGAACTGCGCCACCGACGGGCGAACGCCCAGCCCGTCTTCGGCCGTGCGGATCGACAGCGGCATGACCGCGGCGGAACTCGACGTCGAGAACGCCAGCAACAGCACCTCGCGCGTCGCCCGCATGAACGCCGCGGGGCGGTGGCCACCGACTCGCCAGGCAATGGCCAGGTACGCCGCCAGCAGCAGCGCGAGCCCGAGCAGCACAGTGCCCACGTACACGCTGAGCCCGGCCAGGGCCGCGACGCCGGTCTTGGTGGTGAGCTGCGCGAGCAGCCCGAAGACCGCGAACGGCGCGAGCAGCATCGCGAACCGCACCACCGTCAGACACACCGCCTGCACCGAGCCGAGCAGCTCGAGCAGCGGCTTGGCCTGCTCGGCCGGGATCGTGACCAGGGCAACGCCGACGATGACCGAGAACAGCACGATCTGCAGCATCTCGCGCTGTACCATCGCCGCGAGCGGGTTCTGCGGGATGAGTGCGACGACCCGTTCGGGGATGCCCGCCAGGCCGGGCGATTCCATAGGCGCGACGGCGGGGGCCGCGCCGGCGCTGTCGCGCAAAGCCGTGGCGTCGAGGAAACTGCCCGGCTCGATGCCCAGGGCGAGCGCAATGCCGAGCATCGCGGCGGCGATGGTCGTGACGACGAAGTAGAGGACCACCCGCAGGCCGAGCGTGCGCAGCTGCTCCGCATTCTCGCTGGCGGCGATCCCGCGCGCCACCGAGGCGAGCACCAGCGGCACCACGATCATCTGCAGGGCCGCCAGGAACAGGTGGCCGGGCAGGGCCAGCCAGCTGCCGACGACTGCCGCGGTATCGGCCTCCAGCCAGCCCACGCTCGGCCCCAGCAACACGCCCGTCACGATGCCGAGCGCCATCCCGAGCAGAACCTGCAACCACAACCTGCGGCGCACCAGATCGAGCAGCCGGGGGCTGTGAAAGCGCAGCGAGCGCGGGTGGACACGCTCGACGGTCGGTGTCGGCTCGGGCATCGGGTTCACTCGACCTCCCCTGGCGAAGCGGCGTTATCGCGACCCGCACCCCGCGCAACGCGCCGGGGCGGTGGCTTTCGGCGCCGCGGCCTGCCCAGTATCATTCACGGGCGCTTGCCGGGGCCGTCTCGAGCATAGCGGCGACGGGGGGCGCGAGCCTTGCTCCCGCGCAAGGACATGGAGCCGACCCTATGCCCAACGAGGCGACCTCGAGCGAGTGGCTGATCTGGCTGGGCATCGCCCTGTGCCTGTCGCAGTCGGCGATCTTCTCCGGGCTCAACCTCGCCGTGTTCAGCGTGAGCCGCCTGCGCCTCGAGGTCGAGGCGGCGGGCGGCAGCGAGGGTGCGCGCCGGGTGCTCGAACTGCGACGGCGCTCCAACCACGTGCTGTGCACCGTGCTGTGGGGTAATGTCGGCATCAACGTGCTGCTGGCGCTGTTGTCGGACTCGGTCATGACCGGGGTCGGCGCGTTCGTGTTCTCGACCATCGCCATCACCCTGCTCGGCGAGATCTTGCCGCAGGCGTACTTCTCACGCCATGCCTTGCGCATGGCCGCCGCCCTGGCCCCCGTGCTGCGATTCTACCTGTGGCTGCTCTACCCGGTGGCGAAGCCGACCGCGCTGCTGCTCGACGCCTGGCTCGGGCAGGAGGGGCCGCACTATTTCCGCGAGCACGACCTGCGCGAAGTGATCCGCAAGCACATCGAGGCCAGCGACCAGGAGATCGACCGCCTCGAGGGCGTCGGCGCGCTCAACTTCCTCGCCATCGACGATCTCGCGGTGCAGCAGGCCGGCACGGCGTTGCCGCCGGGCAGTATCCTGGCCCTTCCGTTCGACGGCGAATGCCCGGTGTTCCCCGCCTTCGAGCGCCAGGCGTCCGACCCGTTCCTGCGCCGCCTCCACGCGTGCGTGCGGCGCTGGATCGTGATCACCAACGAGAACGGCGAGCCCGGCGCGGTGCTCGACGCCGACGCGTTCCTGCGCGCGGCGTTGCTCGACACCGGCGCCGCGGAGCCGCTGGCTTTCAGCTATCGTCCGCACGTCGTGCGCGATTCGCGCACCCTGCTCGGAGCGGCCCTCACCCGCCTCGAAGCCGCGCCGCTGGCCGGAGCGCCGCGCGCCGGCGAAGACGTCATCGTGGTGTGGGACGACGTGCCGTCGCTGATCACGGGCGACGACATCCTGCGCCACCTGCTGAGCGGGATCCACGGCCAGCCCGAAGCGGTTGGGTCGGGCACCGCGCCGATCACGGCCTGACGCCAGCCCGGAGGAACGCCCGTGCCCGCAACGCTCGATATCGACATCGTCTCCGACGTGGTCTGCCCCTGGTACATCGTCGGCTACCGCCAGCTGCGTCGCGCCCTCGCCGGGTTCGGCGGCGAGCGCCAGGCGCGCATCCGCTGGCACCCGTTCGAGCTGAACCCGCGCATGCCGCCCGAAGGCCAGGACCTCGGCGAGCACATCGGCGAGAAATACGGCTCGGACGCCGCGCAGCGCCAGGCGGTGCGCGAGCGCCTCACGGCGCTGGGCGAGCAACTGGGGTTCGCGTTTCGATTCGCCGACGACATGCGCATCTACAACACCTTCGATGCGCACCGCCTGCTGCACTGGGCCGGGCAGCACGGGCGCCAGAGCGAGCTGAAGCTGGCGCTGTTCGAGGCCTACTTCACGCACCGGGCGAACGTGTCCGAGCACGCTGTGCTGCTCGACGCCGCCGAGCGCGCGGGGCTGGAGCGGGCGCCGGGCGCCGCCGTGCTGCAGGACGGGCGCTACGGCGACGAGGTGCGCGAAGCCGAGCGCGCCTGGCTGCAGCAGGGCATTACCGCCGTGCCGGCGTTCGTGTTCGAACGCAGGTACCTGGTCTCGGGAGCGCAGGACCACAGCGTGTTCTTGCAACTGCTGCAGCGCGTGCGCGACGAGACGGCGTGACCCACAACCGCCTACGGGCGCTCGCGCAGGGGCGCCTCGTCGGCACCTCCCTTGTCGATCTTCTCCTCCGCCCAGGCCTTCTCCCCGGCGTGCGCCCGCAGCGTCTCGTGCACGGCGCGTGCGCCCGGCGTGTGGACCAGCACCGCGTGGATCGGAAAGTGGTCCGAGCCGAAGTAGTCCAGCCGGGCCAGCGATTTCAGGGTGAAATCGCGCGAGCAGAACACGTGGTCCAGGGGCCAGCGCGCGAACGGGTAGCGGGCATGAAAGGTGTTGAAGGTGCCGCGCCCGATACGCACGTCGAGCAGCCCGCTCAAGCGCTGGAACAGGCGGCTGGTGGCCGACCAGGCGACGTCGTTGAGGTCGCCCATCACCACCACCGAGCTGGTCCGCGCATCGAGCGTCTTCGCCACCACCAGCAACTCCGCGTCGCGCTCCGCCGACGTCGGGTTCTCGGTCGGGCTGGGCGGCGCCGGATGCAGACAGTGCAACCGCACGAGGTGGCCGGAGCGCAACGCCACGTCGGCGTGGATCGAGGGCACGTCGTCCTGCACCAGGAACGCGACCTCGGGGTCGACGAGTTCCAGCCGCGAATAGAGATGCATGCCGTAGAGGTTGTCGAGCGGGTACTTGACCGAGTAGCCGTAGTCCGGCTCCAGGGCGTCGAGCTGCGCCTCCCACCAGCGGTCGGTCTCGACCGCCAGCACCAGGTCGGGCCGGCAGCCGCGGATCATCTCGAGCAGCGCCCCGGCGTTGCGATTGGGCGTGAGCACGTTGGCGACCAGCAGGCTCAGGGTATCGTCGGGCGCGGCGTCGGCGCACGGCTGTACCTGCTTGGGATAGAACGGTGTGTACGGGGCAATGCGCGCCGCCTGAAACACCACGCACACCGCGAGCGCGGCGAGCAGCAGCTGGTCGCGCAGTTCCTGCCAGCCGGCCAGCGCGACGTAGAGCGACAGCACCATCGCCGTGGCGGCGGCGACCTGCACGCGCGGGAACTCGAACGCGCGGACCCACCAGGCGTCGTGGCGCAGCAGCGGCAAGACGGTCCAGACGATGGCAACGACCGCGAGCAGGCCCGCCAGCACTTCCAGCGTCATCGCCGCCGTTCGCCGGGCGTCGCCGCATCGGGCGGGCCGAACTCGCGCTGCAGCAGCCGCACGTTGCGCAGGTTGGCTTTCCAGGCCACGTCGAAGAGGTCACCGGCCAGGGGCACGCTGCCGATCACGAAGTCGAGCCCCACGTTGCCCAGCATGCGCGCCACGGTCGCACGCCGCGCGCCGAGCCGCCAGCCGCGGTAGACGATCCACAGCGACACGAACGTGGTGGCGAGGTCACCGATCAGCGGGACCAGCCCGATCAACGAGTCGAGCCCGACGCTGAGCGGCGTACCGGGGACGCGGACCGAGGCATCCAGCACGCGGGCCACGCGTTCGAGGCGCGCGAGTTCCGTTTCCCGCGCCGGCTGCACGCCCGTCACGCCGGGAACCGGCTTCTCGGGCGCACTCCTCACCCCGTCTTTCAAACCCGCCGGCCCGGGTTGTTGCCGGCGTGTGCGCAGCGGACAGCGCGCCGGCCCGCGGAGCCGGGTCGCCACGAGTGCTTACTGACGCTCCCGCGCTGCCTTTCGGCCCGGACAGCCGAGGCGCACGATCGCCCGGTCCCCGGGTGAAGCCTGCGCCGCGCGCGGCCCGGATCGCTCATGGAAAATTTCCGTCCGCTGCTGTCACCGCTCCCGCCATCCGCAACACCCGGCGGGGCCCGGCCGGCGTCGTCGAACGACCCTGCACCGGTCCGCGTGCCGACACTATTCGCGCCCAGCCTGCTAAGGTACACGCGCACGCGCCGGGGCGATGGCCGGCCCGCCTGCGCGCCCGCATCGGCGCGGTCCCGATCGACAGTCGACTCGGCCGACCGCTTCGCGCGGGCATCCTAGCACGGCGTCCGCGGCGCGGTCGCACCGGCACCTTGAAGCGAAAACACAATGGCACGATTCGGTTACCTGCTACAGAACCTGCGCGAGAGCTTCTGGTTCCTGCCCGCGCTGATGACGCTCGCCGGGCTCGGCCTGTCGATACTGACGCTGGCGCTCGACCGCGAACAGTACTT
>JBFJWO010000130.1:0-10827 GCA_041623575.1 Gammaproteobacteria bacterium | reverse complement strand
TTGGCCGCGCCGCGCGGGGTTGATGTGGTGGCGGTCACAATCCCCGTGTGGTGTCGGTCACAATCCGGACAGGTGTAACCCTGACCGCGGCCGGCGGCTCAAAATTCCGCCAACGCGCCGATTCTCTGACATAATCCGGGGCGGAAAACCCGCGACACCGCGCCGCCCGCGCAGGCAGCCGAAAAACGCGTCCCTCGGTCGCCCGCCCGGCTGGGCAAACGGAAAGCGCGCCACGATTCGACCCGCCCGAGCGTCGATTCACGTGGCAACCCGCAAGCCACGCTTGCGCGCGTCGACCAGGTACGCGATAAACGATCGTCGGCATCCCGTGACCGCCGCGGGGCGCCACAACGGGGGGCATCCGCATCGACAACCTGCTGGAAATCCGCGACCTGCACGTCGAGTTCGCGTTTCACGGCGGTCGCATCGAGGCCGTGCGCGGGCTCTCGTGCGACATCCCGGCGGGCGCGACCACGGCGCTGGTCGGTGAGTCGGGATCGGGCAAATCGGTGACGGCGCAGGCGATCATGGGCATCCTGCCCACCGTCGCCCGCATCTCGCGCGGCAGCATCGTCCTGCGCCAGGCGCAGGCCAGGCCGGGCACCCCGCGCGACATCGACATCGCTCGCCTGAAGCCGGACAGCGCCGCCATGCGCGCCCGGCGCGGCGGTCAGATCTCGCTGATCTTCCAGGAGCCCATGGTCTCGCTGTCGCCCTTGCACACCATCGGCGACCAGGTCAGCGAGGCGCTGTTCCTGCACCGCTCGGTCAGCCGCGCCGAGGGCCTGGAACTGACCGAGGCGATGTTGCGCCTGGTCGGGTTCCCCGACCCGGCGCGCGCCATGCGTACCTATTCCTTCGAGCTGTCGGGCGGTCTGCGCCAGCGCGCGATGATCGCCATGGCGCTGGTATGCCGCCCGGCGCTGCTGATCGCCGACGAGCCGACCACGGCACTGGACGTCACCATCCAGGCGCAGATACTGCACCTCATCGGCGAGCTGCAGCGCGAGTTGCACATGGCGGTGCTCGTCATCACGCACGACCTCGGGGTGGTGGCCAACATGGCCGAGCACGTGCTGGTCATGTACCACGGCGAGATCATGGAAAGCGGGCCGGTGGAGCAGGTGTTTCGTAACCCCGGGCACCCGTACCTGCAGGCCCTGCACCGGGCGGTACCGCACTTCGACATGAAACCGGGCGAGCGGCTGGTGCCGGTACGCGAAGTGGATCACGAGATCGGCCCGATGCTGCTCGAGCACGGCGGTGCGCGCGAAGCCCGCGAGTCGAGTGCGCCGCACCTGGTCGTCGAGGACCTGAGCAAGACCTTTGCGCTGCGCAAGTCCGGCTGGCTGCGCACCGAGACACGCGATATCACGGCGCTCGCCGGGGTCAGCCTGAAGATCGCGCGGGGCGAATCGTTCGGGCTGGTCGGCGAGAGCGGCTGCGGCAAGACCACGCTCAGCAAGGTGCTGATGCGTGCGCTGACCCCCGATACCGGCAGTGTGACCTACCACGACGGCACCGCACCGGTGGACGTGCTGGCGCTCGAAGGCGAGGCGCTGCTGGCCTTCCGGCGCAAGATGCAGATCATCTTCCAGGACCCCTTCAGCTCGCTCAGCCCGCGCATGACCGTGCTCGACATCCTGCGCGAGCCGCTGGCCATCCACGCGCTGGGCGACGCCGCCGAGCAGCGCGAGATGGCCATCCAGCTGATGCGCGTGGTGGGCCTGGATCCGCGCTTCCTCGGTCGCTACCCGCACAGTTTCTCCGGCGGCCAGCGCCAGCGTATCGGCATCGCCCGGGCGCTGGCGTTGCGCCCGCAGTTCCTGATCTGCGACGAGCCGGTGTCGGCGCTGGACGTCTCGATCCAGGCCCAGATCCTGAACCTGCTGCGCGACCTGCGCGCCGAACTCGGCCTGACGTACCTGTTCATCTCCCACAATCTCGCGGTCGTGGACTACATCGCCGATCGCATCGGCGTGATGTGCCGCGGCAGGCTGGTGGAAGTCGCGCCCCGCGAGACCCTGTTCGCCAACCCGGTGCATCCCTACACCCAGGCGCTGCTCAGCGCCGTGCCGTTCCCCGACCTCGATCGCCCGCTCGACTTTCGCGCGGTGCTGGCCGGCAAGGCCTCGGACCCCTCGGTGTGGCCGCAGCCGTACACGCTGGGCGAGGGCGAAGCGGGCGAGTTCACCTCGGCCGGGAAGGAGCACCTGGTCCGGGTAGCCGTGCGCGCGCAGGAGGCAGCGTGACCGCCCCCCGCATGCTGGCGTTCGCTCTCGTCTGCCTGGGCGCGGCACTGCCCGCGGGCGCCACCGCGGCCACCGGGAGCCCGCCCGAAGTCCCCTATTTCGCCGAGGCCGTGGCGCGCGGCGAGCTACCGGGCGTCGGCGAGCGCCTGCCGCTCACACCGCGCCGCCTCGCCTTCGACGACGGGCGCGCCAGCGGGCGTTACGGCGGGCAGTTGCGACTGCTGATGGCCAAGGCCAACGACACGCGCCAGATGGTCGTCTACGGCTACTCGCGGCTGGTCGTCTACGACCGCAACCTCGCTATCGTCCCCGACGTCCTCGAGCGCTACACGGTCGAGGAAGGCCGGCGCTTCACCCTCTACCTGCGAGCGGGCCATCGCTGGTCGGACGGTGCGCCGTTCACCAGCGAGGACTTCCGCTACTTCTGGGAGGACATGGCCAACAACGCGGAGATCTCGACCTTCGGCGTGCCGGCCTGGTTGCTGGTCGACGGCCACGCGCCGACGGTCGAGTTTCCCGACGCCACCACCGTGCGCTACACCTGGGCGGTCCCCAACCCCTACTTCCTGCCGGGCCTGGCCGGGGCGCGGCCGAACTACATCTACTACCCGGCGCACTACCTCGAGCAGTTCCATCCCGCCCACACGGCGCCCGAGGTGCTCGCCCGGCGGGTCGCCGAGGCCAAGGCCCGCAACTGGGTGGCGCTGCACACCCGCCGCTCGCACCTGTACAAGTTCAACAACCCCGAACTGCCGACGCTGCAGCCGTGGTACAACACCACTCAGGCGCCCGCCGAGCGGTTCCTGTTCCGGCGCAACCCCTATTTCCACCGCGTCGACCCCGAGGGCCGGCAGTTGCCCTATGTCGACGAGGTGCTGATGAGCCTCGCCTCCTCGAGCCTGATCCCGGCCAAGACCGGCGCCGGCGAGTCCGACCTGCAGGCGCGTTACCTGCGCCTCGACAACTACACCTTCCTCAAGGCCGGCGAGCGCCAGAACGACTATTCGGTGCGCCTGTGGCGCACCGCCAAGGGCTCGCAGATCGCGCTGTTCCCCAATCTCAACGCCGAGGACCCGGTGTGGCGCAAGCTCATCCGCGACGTGCGCTTCCGCCGCGCGCTGTCGCTGGCCGTCGACCGCCACGAGATCAACCAGGTGGTGTATTTCGGGCTGGTCATCGAGAGCAACAACACCGTGCTGCCGCAGAGCCCGCTGTTTCGCGAGAAATACCAGCAGCGCTGGGCGCGCTTCGACCCCGACGCCGCCAACCGCCTGCTGGACGAAATCGGCCTCACCGCGCGCGATGGCCGCAACGTGCGCCTGCTGCCCGACGGGCGGCCCATGGAGTTGATCGTGCAGACGGCCGGCGAGAGCACCGAGGAGACCGACGTCCTGGAGCTGATCCACGACAGCTGGCTCAAGATCGGCGTGAAGCTCTACTCCAAGCCCTCTCAGCGCGAGGTGTTCCGCAACCGCGTGTTCGCCGGCGACGCGGTGATGTCGGTGTGGTCGGGCCTGTCGAACGCTCTGCCGACCGCCGAGATGAGCCCCGCGGAGCTGGCGCCCACCGCCCAGGACCAGTACCAGTGGCCCAAGTGGGGGCAGTTCTACGAAACCGGCAGCAACGCGGGCGAAGCGCCGGACCTGCGCGAAGCGCAGCGGCTGCTCGACCTGAACCGGACCTGGCAACGGGCCACGAGCACGGCCGAGCGCGAGGATGCCTGGCACGAGATGCTCGACATCCACGCCGAACAGGTCTACTCCATCGGCCTGGTGTGCGGCGTGCAGCAACCGGTAGTGGTCAGCAATCGCCTGCGCAACGTGCCCGAGTCCGGGATCTACAACTGGGATCCCGGAGCGTTCTTCGGCCTCTACCAACCCGACACCTTCTGGTTCGACTGAACCGGCACCGAGCCCGACAACAACAACAACCGGCAGATGCTCCGCTACCTTTTTCAGCGTACGTTGATGATGATCCCGACGCTGCTGGTCATCAGCGCGCTGGTGTTCGTGATCATCCAGTTGCCCCCGGGCGACTACCTCGAGAGCTACATCGCCGAGCTGCAGAGCCAGGGCGAGTCCGTCGACAAGGAGAAGATCGAGTTCCTGCGCCGCACCTACGGGCTCGACAAGCCTCTGCACGAGCAGTACCTGTACTGGCTGCTCGGCATGCTGCAGGGCGACTTCGGCTACTCGTTCGAGTATGACCTGCCGGTCTCCGAGGTGGTCGGCGATCGCCTCTACCTCACCATCCTGGTGTCGACCGTGACCATCCTGTTCACCTGGATGATCGCTTTCCCGATCGGCATCTACTCGGCCACGCACCAGTACAGCTGGGGAGACTACGGGCTCACGCTGCTCGGCTTCATCGGGCTCGCCACGCCCAACTTCCTGCTGGCGCTGGTCATGCTCTACCTCGCCAACGTCTGGTTCGGCACCTCGATCGGGGGCCTGATGGACCCGGACTACATCGACCAGCCGTGGAGCGTCGACAAGGTGCTCTCGGTGCTCGAGCACCTGTGGATCCCGGTCCTGGTGATCGGTACCTCGGGCACCGCCGGGATGATCCGGCGCCTGCGCGCCAACCTGCTCGACGAGTTGCAGAAACAATACGTCACCACGGGGCGCGCGAAGGGGCTGCCGCCGTTCAAGCTGCTGACCAAGTACCCGCTGCGCATGGCCATGAACTTCTTCATCGCCGACATCGGCAGCATCCTGCCGAGCGTGATCTCGGGCGCCGAGATCACCGCCGTCGTGCTCTCGTTACCGACCACCGGACCGATGCTGCTCGGCGCGTTGCAGAGCCAGGACATGTACCTCGCGGGATCGTTCCTGATGTTCCTGGCCACCCTGACCGTGGTGGGCGTGCTGCTCTCGGACATCGCGCTGGCGATGCTCGACCCGCGTATCCGCCTGCAGGGCGCCCGCCCGTGAACCGCCAAGCTCCCCGCCCCGGCGCCGTCGGCGAGCACTACGTCGCGAGCGCACCGTTCGACGCGGGCTCGATCGAGGTCCTCACGGCCGAGCAGGAGGACTACTACCTCGCCTCCCAGTGGCGGTTGATGTGGTGGAAGCTCAAGCGGCACCGGGTCGCGGTGGTCTCGGCGTTCATCCTGCTGACGATGTACGCGAGCGTGCTGGTGAGCGAGTTCCTCGCGCCCTACGACCTGCACACGCGCGCCACCGACTTCATCTATGCCCCGCCCCAGCGCGTGCACCTGTTTCACGAGGGCCAATGGGTCGGGCCCTTCGTCTACGGTTTCGACTACCGGCTCGACATGGTCAACCTGCAGCGCGTCTACACCGAGAACCCGGGGCAGGTGCAGCCGTTGCGGTTTTTCTGCCGCGGCGACCCCTACCGTTTCTGGGGGGCCGTGGAGAGCGACCTGCACCTGGTCTGCCCGGCACCCGGCGGCACGCTGTTCCTGCTCGGCACCGATCGCCTCGGGCGCGACATGCTCTCGCGGATCATCTACGGCACGCGCATCTCGCTCACCATCGGGCTGATCGGCATCAGCGTGAGTTTCCTGCTGGGGATCGTGATCGGCGGCCTCGCCGGCTACTACGGCGGCATCGTGGACAACCTCGTGCAGCGCCTGATCGAGATCCTGCGCTCGTTCCCGGAGTTGCCCCTGTGGATGGCGCTCTCGGCGGTGCTGCCGGTGACCTGGAGCCCGTTGCTCGTGTTCTTCGGCATCACGCTGATCCTCGCGCTGCTCGACTGGACCAGCCTGGCGCGCGCCGTGCGCTCGAAGCTGCTCGCGTTGCGCGAGGAGGAATATTGCCTGGCCGCCCAGCTGATGGGCGCCCGCCCGCGACGGATCATCGCCCGCCACCTGCTGCCGGGCTTTTTCTCGCACCTGGTGGCGTCGGCCACCCTGTCGATCCCGGCCATGATCCTGGGCGAGACCGCGCTCAGCTTTCTCGGGCTGGGGCTGCGCCCGCCCATCACCAGTTGGGGCGTGCTGCTCAACGAGGCACAGAACATCAACGTCGTGGCGCTCTACCCCTGGCTGATGCTGCCCGTGGCACCGGTCATCGTGGTCATCCTGGCCTTCAACTTCCTCGGCGACGGGTTGCGCGACGCCGCCGATCCGTACAAGTAGCCGCCCGGCTGCGCCCGGGCTGGCGTTGCACCGGCGGTTGCGCTAGGGTGGCGGGCACTGGCGGCGCGCAGGACCGGGTCCGACGCCGGGCCAGCTTCTAGGGGCAAGCTGAGGATAGCTACGAGTGGCCGCCGACGTCGTGGCCACCGACCAAGTGATCGACACATGACCGGTTCTGCAGAGCACCGCGCCGGTGGCCGCGTGCTGGTGGTCGAAGACCAGGCCACCACCCGGGCCGTCCTTCGCCAGTTGTTGACCGAGCTGGGCTACCAGGTCTCGGAGGCAGCGGACGGCGCGACGGCGTTGGCCGCGCTGCAGGCGCAGACGTTCGAGCTCGTCACCCTCGACATGATCCTGCCGGACATGAACGGCATCGACATCCTGCGCCGCGTGCGCTCCCGCCACGCCTACCACGAGCTGCCGGTGATCGTGATCTCGATCCAGGACCAGGCGGCGCAGATCGTCGAGGCGCTGAGCCTCGGCGCCAACGACTTCATCGGCAAGCCGGTGCTGCCCGAGGTGCTGGCCGCGCGCATCCGCACGCACGTGTCGCACTGGCAGGGGCGGCGCCGGCTGAGCGACGCGAAGCAGGAGCTCGAGGCCATGGTGGCGCGGCGCACGGCCGACCTGGAGCAGGCCAACCGCGAGCTGCGCCGGGAGATGCAACGCCGCGACCGCGCCGAGCAGATGATCGACGACTACCGCGACGACCTGGAAAAGCTCGTGCGCGCACGCACCGCCGAACTCGACGCGATCAACCGCGAGGTGGCCGCGTTCAGCTACTCCGTCTCTCACGACCTGCGCGCGCCGCTGCGCGCCATCGACGGCTTCGCCCAGATGCTGGTCGACGACCACGGCGAGTCGCTTCACGACGACGCCCGCGCCTACCTGCAGCGCATCCGCCTGGCCAGCCAGCGCATGGGCGCGCTCATCGACGCGGTGTTGCGGCTCTCGCGCCTGTCGCGGTGCGAACTGGCGGTCGAGGACCTCGACCTGTCGCCGTTCGCGAGCGAGATCGTGCGCAAGCTCACTGCCGCGGAACCCGAACGCGAGGTCGCCTTCGAAGCACCGCGCAGCCTGCCGGCTCGCGGCGACCCCTACCTCGTGCGCATCCTGCTCACCAGTCTCATCGACAATGCCTTCAAGTACACCGGCAACCGGCCGCGGGCGCGGATCTCACTCGGTGCCGAGGAGCACGACGGGCGGCTTGTGTACTACGTGCGCGACGACGGCGTCGGCTTCGACATGCGCTACGCCGGGAAGCTGTTCCGGCCGTTCCAGCGCCTGCACGCTTTCGACGAGTTCGAAGGCACCGGTATCGGGCTCGCGACCGTGGCCCAGATCGCGCGGCGCCACGGCGGCGACGTCTCCGCCCACGGCGAGGTCGACGCCGGCGCGACGATCTATTTCACGCTCTCCGAGTGAGCGCGCCGAGGGCGCTCACTTCTCGGCGACGATGTAGCCGATCCAGCTCGCGTAGTCCTCCGCCTCCTCGGTCGGGAAGAACTCGTCCAGCGGCTCGTCGGTCTCCTCGTCGAATGCCTGCATGTGCACCGTGGTGCGGGCGAAACCCACCTCGTGCAGCAGGTCGCGAACCTCCTGCGCACTCCACAGCCGCCAGCGGTAGCTGAACGCCTTCTTGAGCTTCGAGCCGTCGGGGAACTCGAAGTGGATGTGGCAGGTCATGTCGCCGGTGATCGGGTTGTACTTGGCCTGGTCCCAGACGTAGGTGAAGCCGTCGAGCTTGCGCCGTTCTTTCTGCGTGCGGTGCGCCTCGTAGCCGCCGAAGGTATCGAGAAAGAACACGCCGTCGTCGGCGAGCGAGCGGTAGACGTTGCGGAAGTATTTCTTCATGGTCTTGCGCTGCTGGAAGATCCAGTAGCTGAAATTGAACGCGAGGCAGGCGTCGACCTCGCCGGTCTTGACCCTTAGCACGTCGTCGCGCAGCAGCTCCACCCGCGAGCCGGCCTTGCCGAGCGGGCGCACGTTGTTGCGCCGGCCCCAGTCGAGGACGTCCCCGTCGAGGTCGACGCCGACAGCGTGGTTACGCCGGCTGCGCCGCACCCATTCGCTGGCCGACAATGCCGTGCCGCAGAAATCCTCGCGTATCCTGAGCGGCTTTCGCGCGCGCGTCTCGCGAAACACTTTCTCGACGTAGTCGAGTTCGAACTCGACGCCCTGGACGGACTCCTGATAGAGGTGATGCCGATCCGCGCGCTCGGCCATTGTGGGTTTCTTTGCCATGCCTCAACTCTTGATGCCTGTGCCTTTCCTCAACAGGATCAGCGCCCAGCCCGCCAGGCCCGCCACGAACAGCACGATGATGCCGAGTGCCGTGGCGAGGTCGATGTCGCTGACGCCGAGGATGCCATGACGAAAGGCGTTGATCATGTACAGGATCGGGTTGGCCAGCGAGACCGACTGCCAGAACCCGGGCAGCAGGTCGATCGAATAGAAGATCCCGCCGAGGTAGGTGAGCGGGGTCAGAACGAAGGTCGGAACGATGGAGATGTCGTCGAAGCTGTCGGCGTAGATCGCATTGATCAGCCCGCCGGTGGAGAACAGCGTCGCCGTCAGCAGCGCGACCAGCAGCGTCAGGAACGCGTTGTGAATCGCAAGATCGGTGAACGCGAACGCTACCAGGGTGACCACGCAACCGACGCCGAGCCCGCGCGCCACGCCGCCGCCGACGTAGCCCGCCAGGATCAGCCAGTTCGGCACCGGCGAGACCAGCAGCTCCTCGATGTAGCGCTGGAACTTGGTGCCGTAGAACGAAGACACGGTGTTGGCGTAGGAGCTGGTGATCACCGCCAGCATGATCACCCCCGGGACGATAAAGTCGATGTAGGCGTAGCCGCCCATGGTGCCGATGCGCTCCCCGATCAGGTTGCCGAAGATCAGCATGTAGAGCGTCGTCGTGATCGCCGGCGGCAACAGGGTCTGGGTCCAGATGCGCAGGAAGCGGCGGATCTCCTTGCGCAGGATAGTGGCGAAAGCAACCCGGTAGCGGGCCAGACGGGTATCGGTGGGCGATGCGGGCATGTCCGGACTCGGGCAGGTGGTGGCGGCGCGTCAGTTCGGCGTGCGCCGACCGTCGACGAGCCTGACGAAGAGCTCCTCCAGGCGGTTGCTCTTGTTGCGCAGGCTGAGCACCTCGATGCCGCGCTCGCTCAACGCTTCGAACAGCCCGTTCAGGCCGCTGGCCTTGTCGACCTCGACCTCCAGCACGTCGCCGTCGAGCGCGACGACGCGGTAACCCGGCAAGTCGAGCGCTGGCGGAGCGCCGTCGAGGTTCAGCACGAAAGTCTCGCTCTGCACGCTGGCGAGCAGGCGATTGACGTCACCCCGCTCCACGATGCGCCCGCCGTCGATGATGGCCACCGTGCGGCACAGGCTCTCGGCTTCCTCCAGGTAGTGCGTGGTCAGGATGATGGTCGTGCCCTGGCGGTTGGTCTCGCGCATGAACTGCCACATGCTGCGGCGGATCTCGATGTCCACGCCGGCGGTCGGCTCGTCGAGGATCAGCAGGCGCGGGTCGTGGATCAACGCGCGGGCGATCATCAGCCGTCGTTTCATACCGCCGGAGAGATTGCGCGAGCGCTCGCGGCGCTTCTCCCACAGGCCCAGTTGGCGCAGCCGCTGCTCGGCGCGCTCCATCGCCAGGCGGCGGCCGATGCCGTAGTAACCCGCCTGATTCACGACGATGTCGAGCACCGCTTCGAACTGGTTGAAGTTGAACTCCTGCGGCACCAGCCCGATGAACTGCTTGACCCGCTCGGGTTCGGCGTCGAGATCGTGGCCGAAGACGGCGACGCGACCCGAGGTCTTGTTGACCAGCGAGGCGATGATGCCGATGGCGGTCGACTTGCCGGCGCCGTTCGGACCGAGCAACGCGAAGAACTCGCCCTGCTCGACCTCGAGGTCTATGCCGCGTAACGCCACGACGCCGCCCTTGTAGGTCTTGCGCAGATTGTTTATCGCGAGCGCTTGCATCGGCGGCGCGTAGTGTACAGGCACCGCACCCCGAATGGCTAACGCAGTTCCAGCACCAGCGCGCGCACCACGCCCAGCAGTTGCGTGAGCGGTGCGAGGTCCGCCGCCGCCTCGCCTTCGAGCAGGCGCACATGGGTGGCGTCGGCGTAGAGTTGCCCGAAGGTCGGGTCGAGCGGTACCCAGTCGCCGTCCAGCAGGCTCTCCACCCAGGTGTGGTAGGCGAACCCGTGCACCGCCTGCGAGTAGACCAGGCCGTTGACCACCCGCGTCGGGATCGCCTGGGCACGCGCCAGCGCCGTGTAGAGATAGCTGTGGCCCTGACACTCGGCTTCACGGGTGTCGAGCACGTCGAGCGCGGAGAAACTGTCGACGGCGACCTTGCGTACGTTCGCGTCGAGCCAGCTCACGAGGCTGGCCGCGCGCTCGCCTGCGCCGGTACGCCCGGCGGTGATCTCGTGCGCGAGCGCGACGATGCGC
>JBFJWO010000129.1:0-10903 GCA_041623575.1 Gammaproteobacteria bacterium | reverse complement strand
GGCCGAGCTCAAGAAGAACATCCAGAATGCAATCGAGTCCACCGCCGCCCGCGAGCGGGTGGAGAAGGAGGCCGCCGAGGAGGCGAACCGCGCGAAGGGCCAGTTCCTGGCCAACATGAGCCACGAGATCCGCACGCCCATCCACGGCATGCTGGGCATGGCCGACCTGCTCGCCAAGTCGGAGCTGACGCCGCCACAGCGCGCGTTCACGAAGACCATCCGCAACTCCGGGCAGGCGTTGCTCGGGATCATCAACGACCTCCTCGATTTCTCCAAGATCGAGGCCTCCAAGATGGAACTCGAGGTCATCGAGTTCGACATCGGCGAGTTGCTGCACAGCATCGGCGCGCAGTTCGCCGCGGAGGCACACCGCAAGGGGCTCGAGCTGATCTGCTCGGTGGACGGCGGTTGCCGCAGTCACTACCGCGGCGACCCCGCGCGGCTGCGCCAGATGCTGACCAACCTGTGCGGCAACGCCATCAAGTTCACCGAGAAGGGCGAGGTGACCGTCTCGGTCACCGAGGTCGAGTCCGGGGAGGAATCCGCCACCTTGCGCTTCGACGTGGTCGACTCCGGGATCGGCATCGCCAAGGATGCGGTGGCCCACATCTTCGACTCCTTCGCGCAGGCCGACGGGTCGACCACCCGTCGCTACGGAGGCACCGGCCTCGGCCTGGCCATCACCCAGCGCCTGGCGCGGCTGATGGGCGGCGACATCGGCGTGCAGAGCAAGGTCGGTTCGGGCTCGCGGTTCCATTTCTCCGTGCACGTGGGGCTGGTCGCGAGCACCGCCGCGGACAAGGGGTCGCGCCCGCACGTGCTGAGCGGCATGAAGGTCCTGGTGGTCGACGACAACGCTTCGAGCAGGCGCTTTCTCACCGATACCCTGAAGGGCTGGGACGTCGCGGTGCGGGGGGTGAGCAACGCTACGCGCGCCCTGCACGAGCTCGACAATGCCGCCAGTGCCGGCAAGCCCTACGACGTGGCGCTGCTCGATCACCCGATGCACGGCGCGGGCGAGGAGACGTTGATTGCGACCGTCGCCGGCGCGACCCAGGCGGGCGGCACGGAGATCGTGATCCTCGCCTCGACGGTGACGTTCGAGGACATGGAGCTGCAGGCGCAGCTCGACCGCGGCGTCACCTGCATCACCAAGCCGGTCGTGCCATCGGCGTTGTTCAACAGCCTCGCCTCGACGGTCGGCGCCGGCGCGTGCGAGCTCGGCGGCGAGCTCACCGGGGAAACCGAGAGCGCCGAGCCCGCGACGTTCAGCGCCCGTGTGCTGGTGGCCGAAGACCACCCCGTGAATCAGGAGCTGACGCGCCAGATGCTGCTCGCGCTCGGCTGCGAGGTGACCATCGTGGACGACGGCGCCCGCGCGATCGAACAGGTTGCCGGCGGACCGCAGTTCGACCTGGTGCTGATGGACTGCCAGATGCCCAACCTCGACGGCTACGACGCGACCCGCGAGATCCGTCGGCGCGAGGACGAAGCGGGCGCCGGCCAGCGCCTGGCGATCATCGCGCTGACCGCCAACGCCATGTCGGGCGATCGCGAGAAGTGCCTGGCGGCGGGGATGGACGACTACCTCAGCAAACCTTTTTCCATCGAACAGCTCGGCGGCAAGATCGGCGCGTGGCTGCCGGGCAGCGCAACGTTCTCGCCAGCGGCAGGGCAGGACGCCGGGCGCGAGCCAACGCTGCAGGCGCCGCCCGCGCCCGAGGCGCCCGGGATCGCGCCGGCGCCGGACGAGGACGAAGCGCCGCTGCTCGATCCGCGCAAGCTCGACGAGATCCGCGCCCTGCAGCCGCCGGGGGCGCCGAGCATCCTCGCGCAGGTGATCGGTATTTTCCTCGAGAGCACCCCGCCGCAGGTCGCCGCGCTGCGCGAGGCCGGTGACGCCGAGACCGTGCGCCAGACGGCCCATGCGCTCAAGTCGAGCAGTGGCAACCTCGGCGCCGCGTCGCTGGCCGAGCAGCTCAAGATACTGGAGAACAACGCCCGCGCCGGGCAGCTGGAGGACGCCCCGCGGCTGATCGAATCGATCGTGGCGCTGCACGGTAAAGTCTGCGAGCAGCTGGCCGTTATCAGTCAGGATGAGGCGGCCTGAGGGCAGTTCGAAGAATCTCGCCTGCCTTGCCCGCAAGCCTGGCGACCCCCCGGGGCGATCCTGCAGCCCGAGCGAGACGAACATGAAGAAGATCCCCTTCGTGAAATCCACCTCCTACGGCAACAACTTCGTCATCGTCGACGAAACGCGTGGGCGTGTGCTGAGCGAGGAGGACAAGTCGGCGTTCGGCTACCAGGCCACCAATACCTGTTTCGGCGTGGGCTCGGACAACCTGCTGGTGGTGCAGCAGTGTGACGAGGAAACGCTGGCCGAGATCAACAGCTACCGCGGCTACTGGCCGGCGCTGCCCGCGATCGGCGACGCCGATTACATCTTCCGGATGTTCGAGCCCGACGGGCGCGAATCGCTGTGCTGCGGCAACGGGTTGCTGTGCATCGCCGACTATCTCGGGCGGCGTTACCAGAGCAGCGCCGCGGGTATCATGACCGAAGTGCCGTTGGCCACGCCGAATGTCATCGCGCTCGGGCGCAGCATCGGCGGCAGCTGCTGGGTCGACCTGGGGCACCCGCGACGCACCCCGGCGCAGTTGATCGACCCCTCGGCGCTGGTGCCGTTGTCGGCCCAGACCGATCTCCTCAAGCCGCTGACGGTGCGCTTTCGCCACCACGATCTCGCGCCCTACACAGAGGACGCTTCGGTGGAGCTCAAGGGGTACGCGGTATACACCGGCGAGCCCCACCTGGTGGTTTTCGAGGACGGGCTTTCACGCCCGGAACTGATCGAGCCGATGTTCCTGATGTCGCGCGAGGAAACGCCCGGCGACAACATCGACAAGCGCGTGCAGTTCGGCTCCTGGCTGCTGCACCGCATCGGCTGCTTTCTCAACACCAAGCGGCGCGATCTGTTCCCGGTCGGCGTGAACGTCAACTTCGCCCGCGTCGATGCCCCCGCCGCCCAGGTCGAGTACCGCTGCTTCGAGCGCGGTATCGATCGCGAGACGCTGGCCTGCGGCACCGGTGCCCTGGCGGTCGCCTGTGTGGCGTCCGAGCTGGGGCTCGTCGCGGACGGGCGCCTGGAAGTGCTGCCCCACCGTTGTCGCTGGCACCAGCCCGAGGCCCGCCTGCTGGTGTCGCCGAGGGACGACGGGAGCTGGTTGCTGAGCGGCACCCCGGAGTTGCTGTTCGAAGGCACCTATACCCTGTCGACCGCGGCCCGCGCGCGCCAGATGCACAACACCAGCCGCTACATCAGCGGCAACATCCAGCAACCGGCGATGCCTTCGGGAAACTACATCGCGATCACCGACGACGCCATCGCCGAGGCGTCGATCAACCGCTGAGGCACTCACCGTGAAACGCTTGACTCACATCAAACTGGTTGCCAGCTCGCTGATCCTGTTCATCGTGGTGATCGGCATCAGTGCCGCGTTCTCGCTCGCGAACGTGGAGAAGCCCTACGCCGAAGCGATCATTGCGCGCTACGAATACATCGCCATCAACCTGCAGACCCGGATGGAGAAACTGTTCGCCGAGCAAACCGCCATCGTCAGCGAATCGCGTGCTCAGGAGGCGTTGAACCACGCCGTGCAGGTGTTCAACGACAAGCTGCCGCGCAGCGACCTGTTGTTGCCACCGGTGTCCGCTCGCGAGACCACCGAGCGGGTCCATACGATGCTGATCTCGCCAGAAGGTGAGGTCCTGCTGAGCAGCAACCCCTCGTTGCGCGACACGTCCCTGCCGGCGGCGGTGCTGAGCGAAGACGGCACGCCGATCGCCGAGCCCTCGTTGCTGACGCGTTCGAAATACGTCAAGTACGGTACCAACTACTACGTGCGCCTGCCGGTGTCCAACGCCGCCAACGACCTGCTCGGCTACGCCGTGGTCAGGTTACCCGTGCTGCTGGTCTCGCCCAGCCCGGCGAGCGCGCTCGAGAAGAACGTCCGTACCGTCGCGCTGGTGTTGCTCGCGAGCGGCATATGCCTGGCGATCTTCATGGTGTTCGCCATCCGCGAGGGCGGCATGGGCGCGCGGGCCGGCAAGAGCAAGTTCATCATCGCCATCACGTGCCTGGTTTTCGTTACCCAGATCCTGCTCTTCACGCTGATATCGGCGGCGTTCTACATGGACCTGGTGGGCTTGAGCAGCGAGCGCGTGGACCTGCAGGCCAAGGTGTCGAAACAGTACATGGAGCGGCTGCTGGCGCGCGGTACACGCCTCGAACGCTCCCCGGAAGTGCGCGAGCACCTCGATGCGGTCATGGCCGCCTACCCGGAACTCGCGCACACGACCATCGCCACCACCCATGGTCTGCCGCTGTTCACCGTGCGCTCCAATGCCCAGCAGGGAGCCAGCGACGGCTTTTTCATGCGCGCCTTCCAGGATATGTTCACCAAGCTCAACACGCGCTCCTCGCACCGCATGCGATACCCGCTGTTGCAGGACCGCGAGCGGTTCACCAGCGTGCTGGCGATCGGGCTCTCGAGCAGCTACTTCCTGCACAAGGTGCTGGCCGTGACGGCCAACGGCTTCACGGTGATCGCCATCTCGATCCTGATCTTCATCGAGTTGCTGATCCTGCAGCGATTGTTCGTCGAGAGCGCGACCCCAACGGTGAGGGAGAGCCCCACCAACAGTTTCGGCTACATGCGCCCGGCGATCTTCATCTTCCTGTTCGGCGTCGACAGCTCGCTGTCGTTCCTGCCGTTGCACATGGAAAACCTCTACGTGCCGATGTTCGGCTTGTCGAAGGAGTTCATCATCGGCCTGCCGATCACCGCCGAGTTCCTGTGCGTGGGCTTCTTCATACTGGTCTCGGGCGCCTGGCTGGACCGGCGCGGCTGGCGCGAGCCGTTTCTCGGCGGTCTGGCGCTCGCCTGTCTCGGCAGCGTCTACTCGGCGGTCGCCCCCGACGCCCTGCAGTTCATCCTGTCGCGGGCGATCGTCGGCTGCGGTTTCGGGCTGGCGTTGATGGCCTCGCAGGGATTCGTCATCGCGCACTCCGACGGACGCTCCAAGGCGCAGGGCCTCGCCCACATGTTTGCGGGCCTTTATGCCGGCAGTATCTGCGGCGGCGCCGCCGGCGCCATGCTCGCCGAGCACTACGGCTACACCGTGGTGTTCCTGATGGGCTCGGCGATCATCGTGCTCGCCATCGCCTACACGTACTGGTTCCTGCCGTCCCCGCAGGCCGGCGCTATCGTGACGGCCGACAAGCCGGCGCAGAAGTTCAAGGCCAGCGAACTGCGCGAGTTCCTGCTCGATCGCAATGTGCTGAGCCTGGTGTTCTTCTCGAGCCTGCCGGCGGCGGTCGCGGTGGTGGGGTTCCTGAACTACTTCAGCCCCATCTACCTGCACCGCTCGGGCGCTTCCGAATCGACCATCGGCCAGGTGCTGATCATCTACGGCGCCTGCCTGATCCTCGCCGGGCCGACCATCGGGCGCTACGTGGACGCCTCCGAGGACAAGAAATCGTGGATCTTCTTCGGCTGTCTGCTCGGCAGCGCCTCGTTCCTGGTGTTCGGCGTGATCGACGGGGTGATCGCCGCGGTGCTCGCGATCCTGCTGCTCGGCCTGTCGAGCAGCTTCGTGCTCTCCACCCAGACGGCGTTCGCGCTGCAGCTTTCGGTGACCCAGGAACTGGGCCAGGGCAAGGCGATCGCCATCTTCCGCTCGACCAGCCGAGCCGGGCAGGCGTTGGGGCCGCTGGTGTTCGCGACTATGATAGGCGCCATCGGAATGCGCGAGGGGATCGTGGTGCTGGGCGTGTGTTACCTGGTGATGGCGTTGCTGTTCGCGCTGATCACCCAGAAAGACAAGCAGGTGCTGGTAAAGGACGATGCCTGAACCGGCGCCGGCGTTGGCGGCCCCGGGCGCCGCGGTTGCGCCGCCCGGCGCGCTCGAGCGCTACCTCGACCTGGTCTCGGCCGCCGCCCCGCCGCTGGCGGCCACCCTGGCGGCCCACGGAACGGCCGCCGTGCGGGACTACCTGCGCGTCGCGTTCCCGGTAAGTGCCCGCCCGTTGCAGCCGCGCGACGACCTGTGCGAGGCGCTCTACGCCGAGGTCGAGCCCCTGCTCGGCGCGACCGTCGCCGGACAGGCCCGCGCCGCGCTGCAGACCCGCCCGGTGGCGCTGACCGCCAATCACCACGGGGTGGATTTCTTCGCCCAGTCGCTGCAGGGCACGCTGCTGTTCGCGCTCGGCGAGGCCGGGCCGGGGCTTGCCCCGCCGGTGTTCGCGTGCGCCGCGGTGCCGCTGGACAACATCACTTACCCCATGGGCATGCTGCTGTACGGCGCGCCCGGGGTCGACCTGGACGCGTTGCCGGTGAAGCTGCCGCTGTACAGCAACCGCTATCGCCGCGAGATGGTCGGCAGCGTCGTCGGCATCGATGCCGGCATGCGCCAGCGCGCCGCCGCGCGCTGCGCCGCCCTGCCCGGGCTCGAGTCCGCGCTCGCGCGCACCGTGGCCACCTTGCTTGCCGAGGACTACGGGGCGGCGCAAGTCACCGCGCTGGAGGACTATTCCCGCCAGAGCGTGGCGTTGAACCAGCGCCTGTGGCAGCGATTGTTCCGCGACCCGCGCGCCGCGCCGGGCAGCGTCACGGTGGAACTCGAAACCCTGGCCGCGGCCATGCTGAAGCGGGACCTGGCCGACGCCACGAGCCTGGCCGCCAGCGTGCATTTCGACGCCCCGCTGCGCTCCGCCGTGTTCGAGGCCCTCGACGGCGCCCCGGCATGCTGGCAGGCCGAGCGCCTGGCGGCTCGCCTGTCCGGTGCCGGGACCTTTCTCTACTGGGGCATCAACGAACGCGGACGCCGCGTGCCGCTCTACCCGGACGGCGCCGGGCGCGAACCCGTCCTGCGCGGGCGCGACGACAAGGGCGTCGAGCACGAGTACGCGCTGACCCCGGCCGCGATCCTGGCCGCGCTCGACGACCGTCGCCTGGTACCGGCCCTGTTCGCGTGTTTCCTGGTTCTGGCGCTGGCGCGCGGGGTCACCTGCGTCGGGGCCTACTTTCAGGCACGCTACCTGCCGGCGATGAAGGCGGGCCTGGGCGCCGCGTTGCGGCGTAGCGGCGACGAGGCGGCCGCCGCAGCGGTGGAAGCGGTACCGGCCAATGCCTACCTCGCCGGAATGCAGGCGCTGATGTGGCGTCACCCGCAGGGCCTGGTGCCCGCCGGGCCCGCGGAGATCGTTGCCGCCGGCGGGCTGCACGCGGGGGCGCTGGAAGCGATGCTCGACCTGCCGGTGCGCACCGCCCACGCCGCCGGGTTGCTGGAGTCAGTGCCGGACCTGCTGGCGGGCGAGCAATGCGAGCCCGGGTGGCGGGCCGCGGTCGCGGGCGAGTTGCAGGCGCTGCGGGGGCTGGTGGTGCTCGGCGAAGGTGGCGATCAGGGAGAGTAAAACGTCCCGGGGCTTACGCCCCGGGACTCAAGAACCCCGGCTGGGGAAGCCGGGCGCCCACCAAGGGAGGATGGTGGGCAAGCGCCGGGCTTCAGCGCTGTGAACCTACGACCGGTGACGGCGACCGGAAGTTCCCCCCGGAGGCGAACATTAAGCGACTGTAATCTATGGCATTCCGGGCCGTCGCGGCGCTATCGGGGGGCGCTGTCAGGGGGTTTCGGCGAACCAGCCGTCCAGCACCCGGTAGCAGTCCTCGACGCCGGCCTTGCGGGTGGCGGAAAAACACTGCACCCCGGCCGCCACGCCCGCCTCGGTGAGGCTCGCCCGCACCGTCTCCAGGCTGCGTCGGGCGGCGCTGGCGCTCAGCTTGTCGGCCTTGTTGAGCAGGCAGTGCAGCCGCGCGCCGCCCTCGGCGGCGAGGTGGATCATCTGCCAGTCGAGGTCGGTCAGCAGGCGGCGGATGTCCAGCACCAGCAGCAACCCGTGCAGGGGTGCCCGGGTGGTGAAGTAGCGGCCCAGCTCCTGCCCCCAGTGGCGGCGCTGGGCCTGGGACACCTTGGCGTAGCCGTACCCGGGCAGGTCGACCAGGTAGTGCCCCTCGCCCACCCGGAAGCAGTTGATCGCCTGCGTGCGCCCGGGCGTGCGACTCGTCCGCGCCAGGCGGGCGTTGGCGCACAGCGTGTTGATGACGCTGCTCTTGCCGGCGTTGGAGCGCCCGGCGAACGCCACCTCGCAGCGGCTGTCGTCGGGCAGCTGCGAGACGCGTTGCGCGCTCAGCACGAAGGCCGCGCGCCGGCAGGCGGCGCCGGACGCGGGTGCCTCGAATTTTGGTGGGTCGCCTGCTACCATTTGCGCGCTTTTTCGCCCGTTTCGCGGAGCCGGGAGTTTACTGGAGTAATGAACCTCATGAAGAAGTCTGCGCTCGCGGGCGTTTTTCTCGCCGCCGCACTTGTCTCGGCACCCGGGTGGTCGACCGGCGATGCCGCGGCGGGCAAGGAGAAATCCACCACCTGTGTCGCCTGCCACGGCGCGGACGGCAACAGCCCGGCGCCGACGTTTCCCAAGCTGGCCGGCCAGGGCGCGCAGTACATGGTCAAGCAGCTGCTGGATTTCAAGGAGGGGTCTCTGCGTCAGGCGGCCGTCATGACGCCGATGGTAGCGCCACTGAGCGAGGCGGACATGCTCGACATCAGCACCTACTACGCCGCCCAGGAGCGCAGCTTCGGCGTGGCCGACGAGACCCTGGTCGGGCGTGGCGAGGCCATCTACCGCGGCGGCATCACCGGCTCGAACATCGGCGCCTGCATCGGTTGCCACGGCCCGCGCGGCCTCGGCAACCCGGCCGCCAAGTTCCCCGCCGTGTCGGGGCAGCACGCCGCCTACCTCGCCGACCAGTTGATGAAGTTCCGCTCCGGCGAGCGGGCCAACGACCCGTTGCACATGATGCGCAACATCGCCGCCCGCATGACCGACGCCGAGATCCAGGCCGTTTCCAGCTACATGGCCGGCCTGTACTGAAACCTTTCCGGATCGTAATCGAACTCGGGCGGCGCGGCGCGGGTCTCTCATAGCTCACAGTCCGAGGAATCGAACTCATGATGAACAAACTGCCCACCCGCCTGGCGGCGGCCTTCGTGCTGGCGCTGGCGAGTGCCGCGGCGCTGGCCCAGAGCGCCGGTTTCGAGCGCGTCAGCCCGCCGGTGCCTACCACGTCGGCCGACGGGGTCGAGGTGCTGGAATTCTTCTGGTACGGCTGCCCGCACTGCAACGCCCTGCATCCGCACGTCGACGCCTGGGAGAAGCGCAAACCCGGCAACGTCACTTTCAAGCTGGTGGCGGCGCCGCTCAACCCGGCCTGGACCACCCACTCGCGCGCCTACTACGCGGCCGAGGTGCTGGGGGTCGTGGATCGCTTCCACGGGCCGTTCTTCGACGCCATCCACAAGGACGGCAAGCGCATGCGCGACGAGGACGAGATCGTCGAGTTTGCCGCGGGCTTAGGGCTCGACGGCAACGCGTTTCGCGACGCCATGCACTCGTTCGCGGTCGACACCAGCCTGCGCCGCTCCGTGCAACTGGCCGACGCCTACCGCATCACCGGGGTGCCGACCATGGCGGTCAACGGCAAGTACAAGATCACCGCGCGCCTGGCCGGCGGCTACCCGCAGATGATCCAGATCGTCGAGCAGCTCGTCAGGGAGGAAGGCGGTCGCTGAGGCCCGAGGTAGGCCCGGCCGCCAGTCCCGCCGCCCGCCCCGGGCGGCTTGCCCAGGCGCTTTTCACTGCTCCCGGCGGGCACCGCCCGGCGGGGGCGCTCCTGCCTCCGCTCGCCGCTCGCACTACCCGGCGGAATCGTCTATCCTCCGCGGATACCAACGTAAGACGGGCCCGTTCGGCGCCCGCGCCAAAACAACACAACGAACGCCGCGCCTGGCGGCCAGGAAGTTAGAGGAGACCCTGCGATGCTGAGATCCCTTCACATCAGCGCCGAGAAGTGCACGGGCTGTCTGCAGTGCGAGATGGCGTGCAGCTACGTGAAAGAAGGCAGTTTCAACCCGTCGAAGAGCCGGATCAAGGTGTTCACGTTTCACGAGGAAGGGCGGTTCGTGCCCTACACGTGCACGCAGTGCGCGGAGGCGTGGTGCCTGCAGGCGTGCCCGGTGGAGGCGATCGTGCTGAACCCGGTGACGGGGGCCAAGGACGTGCTGGAGGACGTGTGCGTCGGGTGCAAGGTGTGCACCATCGCCTGCCCGTTCGGCACGGTGAACTACAACCAGGCGACGGGCAAGGTGGTGAAGTGCGATCTGTGCGGTGGCGATCCGGAGTGCGCGAAGGCGTGCCCGACGGAGGCGATCACCTACATCGACGCGGACATGACGGGATACGAGCGGATGCGTGCGTGGGCGTCGAAGACCGACGCGGCGCTGAGCGCCTGAGCGAGAGGGGGAACGAGAGATGGCCTGGACGGGACAGATATTACGGGTGGACCTTGGCGCTGGCAGCGTCAAGGCGGAGGCGCTCAACAAGGAGTGGGCGCAGCAGTACCTCGGTCAGCGGGGACTGGGGACCAAGTACCTGGTGGAGGAGATCGATCCGGCGTGTGACGCGCTGGGCCCGGACAACAAGCTGATCATGGCGACCGGCCCGCTGACGGGGACGATGGCCTCGACGGGGGGTCGCTACTCGGTGGTGACCAAGAGCCCGCTGACGGGCTGCGTGGCCTGCTCCAACTCCGGTGGTTTCCTGGGCGCGGAGCTCAAGAACGCCGGCTGGGACATGATCATCTTCGAGGGTAAGTCGCCGAAGCCGGTGTACCTCTACATCGAGAACGAGAAGGCGCAGTTGCTGCCGGCAGAGGAGATCTGGGGCACGTCGGTGTGGTCGACGGACGCGTGGCTGCACAAGCGCCACCAGGACCCGGGGCTGCGC
>JBFJWO010000128.1:0-10920 GCA_041623575.1 Gammaproteobacteria bacterium | reverse complement strand
GATGCCTCGGTCATGCCGACGCTGGTGTCGGGCAACACCAACGCGCCGACCATCATGATCGCGGAGAAAGCGGCGGACCTGATACGGGGCGCGGCGTAGCGCTCAGATGCGCAGGCCCGTCCCCGCGTCGAACAGCAGCACCTGGTCGAGGTCGGGCACGAAGCCGACGGATTCGCCGCGCCTGACGTTGCGCCTCCACCCCCGAGCGTGCGCGCGAGCAAGGCGTGCGGGCGGGTATTGCCGCCCGGCGCGCCTACGGGCCTACGGGACGCTGGAGGAGATGCTGGCGAGCGAGGGCGAGCGCGACGACGGCATCGATGCGGTGGCGATCATGACGCCGAATCACCTGCACTACCCGCAATGCCGGGCGGCGCTGAGCCACGGCCTGCACGTGATCTGCGACAAGCCGCTGACGACCTCGCTCGCGCACGCGCTCGAGCTGGTTCGCGCCGTGCGCGCGGCCGACGCGGTGTTTTGCTTCACGCACAACTATTCCGGCTACCCCACGGTGCGCCAGGCGCGGGCCATGGTCGCGGCTGGGGAGATCGGCGAGGTCCGCCGGGTCAACGTCGAGTACACGCAGGGCCAGCTGTCGAGCTACGTCGAGCCCGAAGCGCCCGAACGCCTGCGCTGGCGCCTCGATCCCGAGCGCGGCGGGCCGTCCGCGGTGCTGGGCGACATCGGCACTCACGCGCACCAGGTTGTTGACGTTCGTCACGGGTCTCGAGCTTGCCCGGCTGAGCGCGGACGTGGGCGCGACGGTGCCGCAACGCGAGAACGACGACTACGCCGGCATGTTGCTGCGCCTCGCCAACGGCGCCCGCGGCACGCTGTGGATCACCCAGGCGGCATCGGGCTCGGAGAACGTGCTGCGGGTCAAGGTCTTCGGTTCCCGGGGCGGGCTCGAGTGGGAACAGAGCACCCCCAACCACCTGCGCCACATGGTGCAGGGCCAGCCTGCGCGGATCCTCAGCCGCGGCCTGCCGGGCCTGGCCCCCGCCGCGGCGCGCGCCAGCCGCCTCCCGACCGGCCACCCGGAAGGCTTCCAGGAAGCGTTCGCCAATCTCTACAACGACGCCGCCGAAGCCATCGCCGCGCGCATCGCCGGTAGGCGTGCGGACCCGCTCGCGCTCGACTTTCCCGGCGTCGAGGACGGCGCGCGCGGAATGCGTTTCATCGAGGCGGCGCTGGAGTCCAGCCGCAACGGCGGCGGTTGGATCGATTGTTCACTGCAACTTTGACGGGGCAGGCATGAGCGGACTGACTCTGGGTGCCAACACCTTCAGCTACATCTACCGGCGGGCGATGCTCGACACCGTTCGCCACCTGGCGACCTTCGGCTACCGCGAGTTCGAGATCCTGGTCTCGCAGCCGCATTTCTGGGCCGCCGACCTCGGCCCCGCCGAACGCCGCGACATCCCGAAGATGCTTTCGCACGAAGGCCTGCGTATCACCTCGGTGAATCTTCCCGGCATCGACAACAACCTGGTCAGTTCGACCCGCGAGATGCGCGCCTTCACCGTGGACGTGCTGTGCGACCTCATCGACCTCTGCGGCGACTGGCGCATCCCGTACTGCATCCTGGTGCCGGGGCGGACCATGCCGCTGTGGCCGATACCGAAACCGCAGCTGACCGAATGGTTCGTGGCGGGCATGACCACCCTGGCCGACCGCGCCGGCGCGCAGGGGGTGACCCTGCTGGTCGAAAACGTCCCCAACACCTGGATTCCGCGCGCGGCCGACGTCATGGAGGTGCTGGACGCGCTCGGCCGCGACGACGTCGGAGTGATCTACGACGTGGCCAACGCTCCGTTCGCCGGCGAAGACCCGCGCGAGGGTCTGCGCGACGTGCGCAGCCGCTTGCGCCTCGTGCACCTCTCCGACACGCCCCGCGATGCCTGGCGTCACGACCCGGTGGGAACCGGCGACGTTCCGTTCGCCGAGATCTCCGCGATTCTCCGCGACGTCGGCTATCGCGGAACCTGCATGCTGGAGTTGATCACCGCCGATCCGGACTTTCACTTCGTCGACAGCCGCGCGAAGCTGGTGGCGATGGGCTGGGACGACTTCGCCCAGACCCCCGCCGGGCCCGATCCCGCCAACCGGACGTCGCTGCGGGCGACGCCAACGCTCACGCCTCGCGGTTGACGATGGAGACCACGCCGCGCTCGGGGTCGACGATCAGCCGATCCCCGGTACGGATGAGTTGCGTGACGTCGCCGGCGGCGAATCGATCGCACAGGGCCAGGTCGGCGAGCGCCGCGCCCTGCGCAAGGATGGTATTGGCGCGGTTGAAAAGGATGGCTTTGGGCGCGAGGCCGCGCGACTTCATCTCGTGCAGCATCCACGCCGAGGCGACGCCGCCCTTGGCGGTGTCGAAGACCAGTATCCGATCGACGTAGGACTGCCCGGCGAGCTTGTGCTGCGGTCGCGAGAACACGCCCTCGAGGCGATCGAGGTCGTAGCGCGCGGAGAAATTGTCCTCGGCGACCAGCGCTTCGCCCTCCACACGCGCACCGATTCCCTTGTGGCACTCGAGTTCGATCATCACACGATCTCCCCGGCGATCGCCGAGGCCACGCAGTCCTCCATGCTCGCGAGCGCCGGGCGGTAACCGTAGCCGCCGAGAATGTTGACGATCTTGGCGGAGTTGCTGAGCAGGCGGGTCCAGCCGTTGGCGATACCGATCTCGCGCGCGTACTGGTTGTAGAAACAGGTGCCCTGCAGCACTTTTCCGCCGCAGCGCTCGATCCGCTCGATGATGCCGAGGCGCAGGCAGTCGGCGGCCACCGTGGGCGAGGTGCACACGATCAGTGCCGTTGCGACGCGCCGCCCGTCGAGCAGGTCGGCGACCCGGCTCATCTCGAGCAGCGAGAGTTGCGGGGCGGCGAACACCACCACGTCCACCTTGTCGCCGCGCGATCCGAAGCCCGCGCGCAGGGTCGCGAGGTCATCGTCGGTGACCTCGCGCGCCGCCGGCGGGGAGCCTTCGCACACGGCGTCGAGGGTCGGCGCCTCGG
The DNA here is from genome assembly GCA_041623575.1 of Gammaproteobacteria bacterium. Classification (GTDB taxonomy): domain Bacteria; phylum Pseudomonadota; class Gammaproteobacteria; order JAHELT01; family JAHELT01; genus JAHELT01. The sequence goes on along the minus strand of JBFJWO010000128.1, from coordinate 7,900 downwards.
GCGTGATGCCGATCAGGTGAAACAGCGGTGTGGAGCCGAAACTCGCCATCGCGGCGCCGAAGTGCTTCAGCTCGTCCGAGGTCGGTACGCCCTGCAGCCCTTCGACCGCCGGCACGGCCCAGTACGACCCCGCCAAGCGGCCGATGAACGCACCCAGCACGCCCCATTCGGTGAGCTCGCGCGGCTGGCGGCGAACCACGAAGCGGCACGTTGCCCGGCGGTTCTCGTCGAGGTGCAGCCCGTAGCGCGGCGTGCGCCCTGTCAGCCCGGCGGCGATGGCCGAAGGCCCGCCCTCGAAGTTGGAACGCGCGCCGAGCACGCTGTTGCAATAGATCACCACACCGGTGTCGCCGAAGGCCACGTGCTCGCCGCGCACCGGCGGCATCACGGTCTGGTTGTTGATACAGGTGTTGGTCATCAGGATGCCGAGCCGGCCGCAGGCCGCGATGGTGCGCCGTTCGAGGTCGGCCATGGCCTCGGTCTGCCCGAGCGGGCGGTAGTAGTCGAGGTCGACGCCGCGCGGGTCGGTGATCATCGGCACCGCGACGCGGCGCTCGGGCTCGGGCGCGCCAGCCAGCGATTCGAGAAACCGCACGCCCGCCTCGCCCAGCGATTCGGGATCCGCCATCATGTGCGCCTGCGAGACCGCGACGAGGTCCGGCGCATCGAACATCTCGCCGACCTGCAGCATGTGCTGCATCGCCCAGCGCCTGGGCTCGCCGAGCTCGCCGGCCAGCATGGCCTTTTCCTGGTCGTTCAACTTCATGGTCGTCTCCGGTCGCGCCGGGCGGTCGCGCACGATCGCGCCGGGTGCGGGCGACTCACGCGCGCGAGCGCAGCCGAGCGGCGTTCACCACCACCGCCTCGTCCAGCCGCCCGTCGAAGCAATCGAGCACGTTCTGCACCGTGTACTCGGCGGTGCGAATGCTGGCCTCGAGCGAGACGCCGGCGCTGTGCGGACTCACGATCACGTTGTCGAAGCCGAGCAGCGGGTGGTCGCGGGCCGGTGGATCGGGTTCGCCGACGAACACGTCGAGCCCGGCCCCTCCGAGCGAGCCGCTGGCGAGCGCGTTCGCCAGCGCCGTCTCGTCGACGATTCCGCCGCGCGCCGTGTTCACCACCAGCGCGGACGGTTTCAGGCGCTCGAGCTCGGCGGTGCCGAACATGCCCTCGGTTTCCGCGGTGAGCGGACAGTGTGCGCTCAACACGTCCACCTCCGGCAGCGCCGCCGCGAGATCGGTGACCACTTCACAACCGGCGGCGACGATCACGCTTGCATCGACGTAGGGATCGTAGGCGGACACGCGCATGCCGAAGGCCTGCGCACGCGGGGCAAGGCGCGAGCCGATACGGCCGAACCCGACGATCAACAGGTGGCGGCCCTCGACGTCGCGTGCCCGCAGCGAGTTGCGTGCCTCGTAAAAGCGCTGTTCGCGTACGGCGCGATCGTAGGGCAAGACCCGCTTGGCGAGCGCCAGGATCATGGACATCGCGTGCTCGGCCACCGAGGTCGAGTTCGCGCCCGGGGTGATACTCACCGGGATGCCGCGCTCAGCGCAGGCTTCGACGTCCACCGCGTCGTAGCCCACACCGTGGCGCGAAACGATCTCGAGCGAGTCGGCGGCCGCGACCACCGCGCGGGTGATGCGCGCCGTGCGCACCGTGATGGCGTGCACGCCGCGGAGCTGCTCGATCAGCTCGCGCTCGCCCGTGCGCGTGGTGATCTCGAACGCCACGTCTGCGCGCGCGCGAAGGCGTTCGAGGCCCGCCTCGTGGATGGGTTGCACGACGAGTACCCGCTTCGCCATCGCGCCCTCAACGTCCCTCGCGTTTACGCCACGCCGCGAACTCCTCGCGCGTGCCCTCGCCCGTCGGCGGGTACAGGCCGAGGATGGAACGCCCGGCCAGCACCTGTGCGGTGACGAAGTCCTCGAACACCGTCATCTCCGCGGCCTCGACGGCGATCTCCGCGGCGAGGTGCGCGGGAATCACCACGACGCCTTCGCGGTCGCCGACGATGATGTCGCCCGGGAACACCGGCGCGTTGCCGCAACCGATGGGCACGTCGATGTCGAGCGCCTGGTGCACCGTCAGGTTGGTCGGCGCCGAGGGCCGGTTGTGGTAGGCGGGGATCGCGAGTTCGGCGATCTCCGGGGAGTCGCGAAAGCCGCCGTCGGTGACCACGCCGGCGACGCCGCGCTTCATCAAACGCGCCACCAGTATCGAACCGGCGGACGCCGCCCGCGGGTCCTTGCGGCTGTCGATCACGAACACCGCGCCGGGCGGGCATTCCTCCACCGCCTTGCGCTGCGGGTGGGCGCGGTCCTCGAACACGCTGATCGGGTTGAGGTCCTCGCGGGCCGGGATGTAGCGCAGGGTGAACGCCGGCCCGACCATGTTGGGGCCGCGCGGGTTGAGGGGGTGCACGTCCTGGATGAACTGGTTGCGCAGGCCGCGTTTGTAGAGCGCGGTGCAGATCGTCGCGGTGCTGACCTGCATCAGCCGCTCGCGGGTCTCGGCGCCGAGGGTGTTCTCGTTCAAGGCATCACCTCCCGTCAATAGATGTCCGGTTCGCCGACGGCGGCGCCGAACGCGGTCTCCAGGAAATCGAAATCGCAGCCCTGATCGGCCTGCGTGACATGGCGCGCGAACATCCAGCCGTACCCGCGTTCGTAGCGCGGCGACGGCGCACGCCACGCGGCGCGACGGCGGGCGAGTTCCTGGTCGTCGACCAGCATGTCGATGCGCCGCCCCGCGACGCTGACGCGCACACGATCGCCGGTGCGCAGCAGCGCCAGCGGCCCGCCGACGTGCGACTCGGGCGAAACGTGCAGAATACAGCCACCGTAGCTGGTGCCGCTCATGCGCGCGTCGGACACGCGCAGCATGTCGCGCACGCCCTGGCGCAGGAGTTTCTTCGGGATCGGCAGCATGCCCCACTCCGGCATGCCGGGGCCGCCCTGCGGACCCGCGCCGCGCAACACCAGCACGTGATCGGCCGTTACCTCGAAGTCGTCGTCCTCCGACGCCGCCTTGAGTTCCGGGTAGCTGTCGAACACCAGTGCCGGGCCTTCGTGCTCGCGCAGGCGGGCCTCGCAGGCAGCGGGCTTGATCACGCAGCCATCGGGTGCCAGGTTGCCGCGCAGCACCGCCAGCGAACCTTCCGCGTAGACCGGATTGGCGAGCGGGCGGATCACGTCGTCGTCGTAGACCTCGGCGCCCTCGAGGTTCTCGCCGAGGGTGGCGCCGTTGACCGTGCGCGCGTCGAGGTGCAGGCGTTCGCGCAGCTGCGCCATCAGGCCGAGGATGCCGCCCGCGTAGTAGAAGTCCTCCATCAGGTAGCGCTCGCCGCTCGGGCGGATGTTGGCCAGCACGGGCGTGCCGCGGCTGGCCGCGTCGAAAGCGTCGATGTCGAGCGCGACCCCCGCCCGGCGCGCCATCGCGATCAGGTGGATGATCGCGTTGGTCGAGCAACCGAGCGCCATGGCCACGGTGACTGCGTTGTCGACCGCGCGCCGGTCGATGACCGCGCCGGGACCGAAGCCTTCCTCGACCATGGCGACGGCACGCCGCCCGCACGCCGCCGCCATGCGGACGTGGTTGGCGTCCGGCGCGGGAATCGAGCTCGCGCCCGGCAGGCACAGCCCCAGCGCCTCGGCGATGGCGGTCATGGTGCTGGCGGTGCCCATGGTCATGCAGTGCCCGTACGAGCGGGCGATGCCGCCTTCGACCGCCCGCCAGTCCTGCGCCGAGAGGTTGCCGGCGCGTCGCTCGTCCCAGTATTTCCAGGCGTCCGAGCCGCTGCCGAGCGCCTGGCCGCGGAAGTTGCCGCGCAGCATCGGCCCGGCCGGCAGGAAGATCATCGGCAGCCCGGCGCTCAGCGCGCCCATCACCAGCCCCGGCGTGGTCTTGTCACAGCCGCCCATCAGCACCGCGGCGTCGACCGGGTGCGAGCGCAGCAGTTCCTCCGTCTCCATCGCCAGCAGGTTGCGGTAGAGCATGGTCGTCGGTTTGACGAACGGCTCCGACAACGAGAGCGCCGGCAGCTCCAGCGCGAACCCGCCCGCCTGGAACACGCCGCGTTTGACGTCTTCCACCCGGTGGCGGAAGTGCGCGTGACACTGGTTGATGTCCGACCAGGTGTTGACGATGGCGACGACCGGTTTGCCCGCCCAGTCGGCTTCCTCGTAACCCATCTGGCGCGCGCGCGAGCGATGCCCGAACGCACGCAGGTCGTCCGGGTCGAACCAGCGACTGCTGCGCCGCTTGGCGCCGCTCATCGGCCCGCGCTCCGTACGCGGCACCACTTCGCCACGGCCTGTATCACAGCCGCCGGATCGTTTCGCCTCATTGTCGGTGTGCTCCCGTGGAACTTCGCCCGGCGCGCCGCGACGAGCCTGTCGTCGAACCGGAGATGCTCGGCGCCCGCGCCCACGCAACCACGGCGCCTGGCGCCGCACGCGGTACGTCTGGAACGTTGGCGGGGTGTAGAGCGCGGTAACGGCGCATGGTAATACATCCGCGAACCGCCAACCACGGCACCCCCGGCCCTGGCGTCGCCGGGAAACGAACGACGCGATCGGTGCGCGCCGGCGCGCACGACGGAGGTCAGCCGGCGGGCATCAGACCTCGAGGATGAAGACCACCGGCGCGCCCGACGCGTCGGTGAAGCTGGCCCGCACGTCCGCCCGCGCTCGGGCGACGTCGATACCGAGCACCGACCCGCCCGGACCGAGCTTCTCGCTGCCCCGCGCCGCCATGCGCGCGGCGACGTCGGCAAAGCCCTGGTGGCGTTTCAGGTGTGCGACCGAGATCTGGATAAGGCCCTGCAGAAACAGGCCGGTGTGCGTATGGCGTCCCGCCGCGACCCACACGCCCTCGAGCGCCTCGTGCGCCTCCCACCAGTAGCCGTGGTTGAACAGGTCGACGCCGTAGAGGTACGGCTCGCACTCGCGCCAGCTCGCGGGATCGAAACTCTCGAGGGGCTCGGGTGGATGGCCGCGTGAGTGCCCTTTCGGGTCGCGCGTGGGGTGCGGCGTCTTGCCAGGCACATAGGCGTACGGCGGGAACGGCCGCGCACTGTAGCGCGGCGCGCGACCTGCACCGCCGTCGGGTCCGGGCACCGGGGGGGCAGCGCGCCGGTGCGCGCCGTTCCCCACGCCGCCCGGTTCAGTCACCCGTGCGCGCGGCGCGTCCCCGGCGCCAGGCAAGCACCAGCGCCAGCGCGAACAGCGCCGGCCAACCGCTGGCGGACCCGCCCGAACGCGGCGCGGCCACGTTGCGCGCGATACCCGGATCGCCGGACGGCGCCGGCAGGGCGAGGCTCATGCGATCGTCGTTGATCAGCGTCCCCACCCCTTCGCCGATGCGAATCCGGGCGTTGACCGCGTTGCTCAGGCGAACGAAGAATTCCTCGTCCGGCTCGACGGTGCTGTCGCCGAAGATCTGCACGCTGATGGTGAGCGTTTCGCCGTCGAAGCCCTGGAACTGGAGCGTTCCGGATGCGGCCAGGTAGTCCTCGGCCTGCACCCGCGCGCTGCCGTCCTCGGTCTGGAAGTCCACCGTGACCGGTCCGGCGGCGTTGCCGATCAGCGTAACGGTGAATTCCATGAAGTTGGGCCCGTTGCCCTCGTCCTGCTCGACGCTGTCGATCACCAGTTCCGGCAGGTCGTCGTTGACGATGGTCGCGATCCCCTCCGCGTCGTCGAGCACGGCGTTGACCGGGTTGCTCAGCAGCACGGCGAAGGTCTCCTCGCCCTCGACGAGGTCGTCGTCGAGCAACTGGATGTCGATGGTCTGGGTCACCTCCCCGGCGGGGAAGTTCACCACGCCACCGATCACACCGACGTAGTCCTCGCCCGCGGTGGCGGTGATGTCCGCCGTGTCGTACTGCACGGATACCGGGTCCGCGCTGGGTACGTTCAGCGTCACGGTGAAGCGGGCGACCGGCGTGCCGGCATCGCCCTCGACCACGCGCACGTCGTCGATGCTGAGCGCCGAGAGCACGGTGGTCGTGATCAGCGTGGTGTCGGGCTCGCTGTCGAGACGACCGTCGCTCACGATCAGTTGCACGACGTACTCGCCGGCAAGGTCCGGCACCAGGGCGGCGACCTCGGCGTCGGCCCCTTCGATGTCGGCCGCGCTGAGCGGCGGCTGCACCAGCAGCGACCAGGCGTAGGTCAGGGTGTCGCCGTCGGGGTCGAACGAGTTGCCGCCGTCGAGTTCCACTCGCTCGCCGCCGCGTGCCGCCTGGTCCGGGCCGGCATCGGCAACCGGGCGCGAGTTGAGCGTCGAGACCGCCACCGTGTCCGGGGCGCTGTCCTCGAACCCGTCGTTGACGATCAGTTGCGCGACGTAGCTGCCCGGCAGGTCGGCGGTGAATGTCGGCTCGGGCGTGTCGGCACCCGTGAGGGCGGCCGTGCTGCCCGCCGGCACGTTGAGCAACGACCAGCGGAAGCTGAGCGGATCCCCGTCGGCATCGCTGGAACCGCGACCGTCGAGTTGCACGCCATCACCGAGCGCGACGCTCTGGTCGGTTCCCGCGTCGGCGACCGGCGGGCTGTTGGCGGTGGTGATCACCACCTCGTCGGGGGCGCTGTCGGCCATCCCGTCGTTGACCACCAGCCGCGCCACGTAGTCGCCCAGCACGTCTACCACCAGGGTCGGGCGCACGGCACCGGGGTCGGACAGCGTGGCGGTGCTGCCCGGCGGAACGCTGGTGAGGACCCAGTCGAACATCAACGTGTCGCCGTCGACGTCGCTCGAGCCGCTGCCGTCGAGTTGCACCGTTTCGCCGCGCCTCGCGGTGTCGTCCCGGCCGGCGTCGGCCACCGGCGGTGTGTTGACGCTGCGGTTCACGAGGAAGATCTCGCACAACTCGCTGTCGGCGTGGCCGTCGTTGACGATCAGGCCGATCACGTAGACACCGGGCACGTCGGGCACGAAGGTCGGCATCAGCGCCGTGTCGTCGGACAGGCTGGCGCTGCTGCCCTCGGGCGGGGTCAGCGTCCAGAGGTAGGTCAGCGGGTCGCCGTCCGCATCCGTCGAACCGGAGGCGTCGAGCACCACGGGTTGCCCCAGCTCGACGCTGTTGCTGCGCCCGGCATCGGCCACCGGCGGCGTATTCATCGCCGAGGCGACGCCGGGGGCGAGCAGGGAGAGAACGATCAGAAACCAGAATGGGCCAGGCATGACTTGATTCCTTACTGTCTGCTGGTTAGCGGTCTCGAACGGGCACCCTTTAACTTCGTACTGGGCAGTACGCCGTCGAGTCGTCGGGAAGCCCGGCCGTTCCCCGGCACCGCTCGGACCCCTTGCAGGGCCGGCCCCGGGGGCGCCGGGAAATTGCGCGTATTAGACCAGCGCGCGTCGGGAGAATCAATGGATTCAATCGCTTAGTGCCGACGAAGCACGGGCTTTGGCGCGGCGGCGGCGCTGCCGGGTTGGCCGGCGCCGACCTTCCCTGGCCGGTGCCGGCGGCAGCTCCGCCGCAACCGCGGTCGGGGTCAGGCGCAAAGCGCGGGGGCAGTGTCCCCGGTCGCGCCAGCGCGGGCTTCTTCGCAGGCCTGCATCGCCGCGACCAGCGTCACGATCTCACCGCGTTCGACCCCGATATCGCGCAACTGGTGATCGGAAAGCCGCTGAAGGTCCCGCACCGCGGCGGTGCGGGCCCGGGCCCGCCACCAGGCCGCCAGCGGGGCGACGAACGCCGCGCTCAGTCGCTCGGCGAGAAGCAGGGCCGCGTTGCCGCGGGACTCGGCAAGATGCGTGTTCATGATAGATCTCCTATACTCCGTCGAAAGGTTTTCGCTCTGCACGTCGTGGATTCTCCGAGCTATCAGGCCACGCGACAAACGAATTGATCTTTCAACCGGTGTAGTTTTCTTTTACTGAAGCCATG
>JBFJWO010000127.1:0-10954 GCA_041623575.1 Gammaproteobacteria bacterium | reverse complement strand
GCAAACGCTTCCGCGCGCAGCAGGGTATCGGCGATGTTGGCGACCGTGACCGGCAGTCGCAGCCGGTCCCGCGCGGTAGCGGCCAGATCGAACGGCGCCCAGCCGAGGTAGCCGCCGCCGATCACGGTCCCGTGTTCGTTGTCGACGTTGGCGGCAACCGCGAAGCCCGCACCCGCAACCCGCCGGCGCGCGACGCCGGCCTCGGCGATCAGTTGCCTGGCCTGCTCGCAGAAGAGCTCCACCGAAGCGACGCCCCTGCTCACGTCGTCGACCCGGACCCGGCGCGAAGCGACGGATTCGCCGCGCAGGTCGAGCAGGTGGATCTCCTGTGAGTAGGCGCTGATGACCGCGCCGAGCACGTAGGCGCCCCGTGCACGCAGGCTCAACCCGGTCGCCGGACGGCCGCGACCGCTGGCCTGCCCGGGCTGCGTTTCCCCGCTCAGGCCCGCATCGTGCAGTTCGCGCACGATGCGCCCGACGGCCATCGAGGACAGCCCGAGGCGCCCGGCGAGTTCGATGCGCGACGTGCCGGGCCGCAGGTGCAGCTCGCGAAGCACCAGGGCCCGGTGCACCTTGCGCAGCGAACCGGGCCCGCCGCCGTTGGCGGACGAGGACCATTTACTAACCATTGGTGATTATATATATTGGCAGCGGTCAGGTGTCAACGCAATAACGAGCCCGCGCACCGGGTGCCAACGATCAGGGCGCAGCGAAATGAGCGCGACGCGCGCATATGACTACATCATCGTCGGCGCCGGCTCGGCGGGCTGCCTGCTGGCCAAGCGGTTGTCCGCCGACCCGGCGGCGCGGGTGCTGCTGCTCGAGGCCGGCCAGGCGCGCAGCCACTTCTGGCTGCGCCTGCCGGTCGGCTACTTTCGCAGCATCTACGATCCGCGCTTCAGCCGGCAGTTCGCGACCGAACCGCAGCCTGAGACCGGCAACCGCGACATCGGCTGGCCGCGCGGACGCGTGCTGGGCGGTTCGAGCGCCATCAACGGCCTGCTCTACATTCGCGGCCTGAAGTCGGATTTCGACGCCTGGGCCGACGCGGGGGCGACGGGCTGGGGCTACGAGGACGTGTTGCCGATGTTCGTGCGCTCCGAGCGCTACGCCGGCACCGCCAGCCGCTTCCACGGCACCCGGGGCGAGCTCGGCGTGTCGGACCTGCGCAACGATCACCCGCATTGCCGCCACTGGCTCGACGCCGCGCAACAGGCGGGGTTCGACTACAACCCCGACTTCAACGGCGAGCGCGACGACGGCGTCGGCCCCTACCAGTTGACCCTGCGCGGGCACTGGCGCTGCAGCGCTGCGGATGCGTTCCTGAGCGCCGACGTGCGCTCGCGGCCGAACCTCGACATCGAGACCGGCGCCCTGGCCGCACGCATCGTGCTCGCAGGCCAGCGCGCCACCGGCATCGAATGGCTGCGCGAGGGCGCGCGTCACACCAGCCATGCCGAGCACGAAGTCCTGGTGTGCGCGGGCGCCCTGCAGTCCCCGCATCTGCTGCAGTTGTCCGGCATCGGTCCGGCCGCGGACCTCGAGCGCGCCGGCATCGCGGTGCGGGTCGACTCGCCCGAGGTCGGCGCCAACCTGCAGGACCACTACCAGGCGCGGGTGATGGTCAGGCTGCGCGATCGCCAGTCGCTCAACTGCGACCTGCGCAACCCGCTGAAGGTCGCCGCGATGGGGTGGCAGTGGCTGGTCCACCGGCGCGGTCCGTTGACGGTGGGGGCCGGGCAGGTGGGCGGCGTGGTACGCTCGCCGGTAGCGGGCGACGAGCGCCCCGACCTCCTGCTGAACGTCATGCCGTTGTCGGTGGACAGGCCGGGCGACCCGCTGCACCGGTTCTCCGGGTTCTCGGCCTCGGTGAGTCAATGCCGGCCGGCGTCGCGCGGGCGCCTGCTGGCAATATCCGCCGATCCGCTGGCGGCGCCGCGCATACACACCAACTACCTGACCGAAGCGCAGGATGTGCGTTGCCTGGTCGCGGGCCTGAAAGTGTTACGCGACATCTATGCGCAGCCCGCCTTCAGGGACCTGGTGCGCGGCGAGCACCTGCCGGGGCCCGACGTCAGCAGCGACGCCCAGCTCGAAACCTACGCCCGCCGCAACGGGGGCACCGTGTTCCATCCCAGCGGCACCTGTCGCATGGGCGGCGACGACCGTGCGGTGCTCGATCCGGCGCTGCGCGTAAACGGGGTGAGCGGCCTGCGCGTGATCGACGCGTCGTCGATGCCGGCGATGGTGTCCACCAACACCAACGCCGCCACGATCATGATCGCCGAACACGGCGCGTCGCTGCTCGGCGGACGAGTGGATCGCGCCCGCGGCGAGCCGTCGGCGCACCCGGCACCGCAGGTGGCCTGACCCGCCGCGGCGGGTGAAACGGTTTGCGACTAGAGGGAGTGAGGCCCGTGAGCCACCGGAGCGGACCGATCGAGCGCCGGGACATCCACGCTCTGCTGGGCAATCAGACGGTACGCTTCGTCGAATGCACACGCCGATCGACGTCGAGCGTCGGCGACGCCCGGGTCGACGATCTCGCGTTTCGCACCGACCGGGGCTCGAGCGTACCCGCCTATTTCGCGGTTCCCGATTCGGCGCCGGGACCCGGCCCCGCCCTGCTCTACTGCCACGCGCACGGTAACCGCTACGACATCGGCCGCGAGGAACTCCTCGCCGGGCGCAAGTCACTGCAGGCGCCTTACCTGGACGACCTCGCTGCCCTCGGCCTGCGGGTCCTGTGCCTCGAGATGGCGTGTTTCGGCGAGCGCAGCACGAGCGCGGAGTCCGCGGCGGCCAAGGCCGGACTGTGGCGTGGCGCGCCGCTGTTCGGCACGATGCTCGCGGAACTGTCGGCGGGAATCGATTTCCTCGCCGCGCACCCGGACATAGACGCGCAACGCATCGGCGTGCTCGGGTTCTCCATGGGCGGCACGCACGCGTGGTGGTCGAGCGCGCTCGACGAACGCGTCCGGGCGGCGGCCAGCCTGTGCTGCTTCGCCGACCTCGACTGCCTCATCGAGACGGGCGCCCACGACGGCCACGGGCACTACATGGTGGTGCCGGGTCTGCTGCGAACGGTCTCGACCGGGGCGCTCGCCGGCCTGTGCGCACCGCGCGCCCTCCTCGTATGCGTTGGACTCGAGGACTGGAGCACGCCGCGCGAGTGTTTCGAAAAAGCCCGCGGGGAACTCGAAACGCAGTACGCGCGCCGGGGCGCGGCCGCGAACCTGGCGTTTCACGTGGAGCCGCAAACGGGGCACGAGGAAACGCCGGCCATGCGGCGCCAGGTGCTGGCTTTCCTGGGCCGGCACCTGTAGCACGGGGCAGCTCGCGGGCGCTGGACTCCCGATCGCGTCACGCTCGACAATAGGCGAACTCGACGACAGGAAAAGGGTATGCAACGCGTTGGCGTGATCGGACTGGGTGACATGGGCTCGGGATTGGCGAAAAACCTGATCGGCGCGGGCTTCGAAACCCGGGGCTTCGATCTCAGCGAACGGCGCATGGCCGACTTCGAGGCCATGGGCGGCAAGGCGGCGGCGTCCGCCGCCGCGGTGGGTGAGGGTGCCGAGACGGTCTTCGTCATGGTGATGAACGGTGAGCAGGCGAAAAGCGTGATCCTGGGCGACGGCCTGGCCGCGACCATGCAGCTCGGCAAGGTCGTGCTGCTGACCGCCACCGTCAAGCCGCACGAAGCGCGCGAGATCGGCGCCGGCGTCGCGGCGGCCGGCCTCGAATTCGTCGACTCGCCCGTGAGCGGCGGCTTTCCCGGCGCGCAGGGCGGCACCTTGACGATGATGGCGGCGGGCACCGACTCGGCCCTGGACAAGGCACGCCCGGCGATGCAAGCCGTCAGCAAGACCATCCACCGGGTGGGCGTCGAAGCGGGCATGGGTCAGACCGTCAAGGCCTGCCTGCAATCGCTGATCGGCTCGATCTTCACCGCCACTTTCGAGGCCTCCGTGCTGGCGGCCAAAGCGGGCGTCTCCGCGCAGGTACTCTACGATGTGTTCAGCACCTCCGGCGCCGGTTGCGGGGTGGCCAACACCGCGCTGCAGAACATCGTCGATGCGAAGTTCGAGGGCACCGGCAGCCATATCGGCACCATGTACAAGGACCTGACCATCTCGCTCGACATGGCCCGCGACCTCGGCGTTCCGCTGTTCACGGCGTCGGCGGCGATGCAGTTGTTCCAGGCCGGCAAGACCCGCCACCCCGGCGGCGACAACTGGGTCGTGACCCGGGTGCTCGAAGAGATCGTCGGCTCCCGACTCAGGCGACAACAGGAGTAGCACGCGAATGAAACTGGGCGTCATCACCGACGGGATCAGCCGCGATCTCGAGCACGCACTGACCGTAATGGACGAGTTCGGCCTCGACTACGCCGAACTGCAGTTCGTCTGGGACAAGGAGGTCGGCGACCTCGACGCCGGCGAACGGCGCCGCGTCAAGGATCTGCTCGACAAGCACGGCAAGAAGGTGTCCAACATCTGCCATCACGTCTTCGCCGGCATGCCGATGACGACCAGGCCCGGCGACGCCCTGCACACCCGGCACATGGACACGCTCAAACGTTGCATCGAGGTCGGGCACGAGCTCGGCTCGCCGCTGGTACGCATCATGTCCGGGAAGAAGGAGATGATCCTGTGGGGCCTCAACGGCGCCGAGAAATGGAACGTCGCCAAGGGCGCGTGGGACGCGCTGCTGCCGCTGATCGCGCCGGCAATCGAGCTCGCCAAGTCGGAAGGCGTGGTGCTGGACGTCGAGACCGGCAACGGCACCATGGTCAATTCCTGCTGGACCGGGCGCAAGCTGATCGACGACCTCGGTGCGAAGGACACCCTCAAGATCCTGTGGGACCCGGCCAACAACTGCTGGGCGCACGAGAAAGCCTGGCCCGACGGCTACCAGGTCATGAAGGGCGGCTACCTCGGCCACATCCACATCAAGGACGTCTACGCGGACACGCCGAAGGCGACGCTCGAGGTGCGCCCGATGGGCGAGGGGCAGCTGGCCGACCAGTTCCAGCCAATGGCCGATGCGCTGCGGGCGGACGACTACCAGGGCGTGGTCTCCTTCGAGAGCGTTTATCATCCCGGCAACGGCGATTTCGAAGCCGGTTTTCGCACCTGTATCGGCAAGTTCAAGGCACTTTTCGGGTAGCCGGCATCGCGACAAGTGGAAGTAGTACCCCACCCGGGCTGCTGCCGTCCTGACCCGCCGAGCACTCAAGCATTGCGCCCGGCTGCCGCTGTGCTGCTGAATGCGTGCCGGAACAGTCGCCGTGCCTTTACCCAATCCGCCCAGCATCCTGCGAATCCTGTTGCTGTCGTTCCTGGCTTTCGGCCTCGGCATGGGTGCGGTGTTCCCTTTCTACGCGAGCTTCTTCGTCGAATGGAAGCCCGGCCTGTTCCAGTGGTTCTCGCTCGGCTGCCTGCTCGCGGGTGCAATCGTCGGGGTCATCAACTACCTGCTGCTCAAGGTCATCCTGTTGCGGCGACTGGAGCGCCTGGCGCAGGTTTCGCTCGCCATCTCCGACAAGGACCTGTCGCGCACCTGCGACGTGGTGAGCGACGACATGGTCGGAGAGATCGTCTCGAGCTTCAACGCGATGGTGGTGACGCTGCGTGAGATCTTCGCGGAGGTCGATCGACAGGTCGACGGTATCAACTCCGCGACGCTCGCCGCCAGGCTCGTCACGATGCGCGCGAGCGACGGCGCCACGACGCAGCAACAGCAGATAAGAGAGATTGCCGCCGCGATGAGGGCTCTCGACGATTCCGTTCGCGAGGAGGCGGACAACGTCGTCGAGGTCGCCGAAGCGACTCGCTCGGCGGACGAGCAGGGCGACTCGGCCCAGGTGGTCGTCAAAGAGGCGATGCAGGCCGTCGACGGGCTGGCGGCCATGGTCGAGGAGGCAACCGCGGTCATCCGCCGCCTCGATGCCGAGAGCGGCAATATCTCCAACGTCGTCGCGGTGATCAGCGCCATCTCCGAGCAGACCAACCTGCTGGCATTGAACGCCGCCATCGAGGCGGCGCGCGCCGGCGAACAGGGCCGGGGGTTCGCGGTCGTCGCCGACGAGGTCCGCACCCTTGCCACCCGCACGCAGCATTCCACGGCGGAGATCGGCGCGATTGTCGCGGACCTGCAGGCCGGCAGCCGCGAGGCCGTGCAGACGATGGAACGAGGTCAACAACAGGCCCGCCAGGGCGTCGACCTCACCGCCCGGGCCCACGCGGCGCTGTTGAGCATCGCGGGCGCCGTCAAGACCATCCGCGAGATGACCACGCGCATCGAGCGCGCGACCCGCGACCAGGGTGCGGGCGTACAGACCGTCAACCAACACCTGGTCGAGGTCGATGGCGTAGCGGCCATGGTGGTCGAAGCCGGTGCGGCCACGACGAGCGCGACCGGCGACCTCGAAGCGCGACTTTCGCGGCTGCGAGCACTGCTCGCCCAGTACGACCACCAGGCGCAACGCTGACCCGGGGCCGCGCTGCGCGCGTGCCGATTCGCCGGCCGACGCCGGGACACTGCAACCGGTGCGCGCGGCGCCTGCGTTGCCCGCGCTGCGGGGCGGGCGCCATCGATCCGATTTCAGCCGAATATTGACCTTGATCAACCGTCGCCCGGGCCGGGCCTGCGACTGTGCCAAAAGGCGTACGCACGCGATCGACGCCGCGCGTGGCAGCCGAACGCGCTATCGGTACGGGAACGGAGCAAGTGGAACGACTGCTGCGACTGAGCCGCGCCTCGATCGGCAAGAAGCTCCTCATGGCCTTGAGCGGCCTGGTGCTGCTGGTATTCCTCGCCGGCCACCTCGCGGGCAACCTCAAGGTGGTGCAGGGCGCCGAGAGCCTCAATGCGTACGCCGCCTGGCTGCAGGGACACCCGCTGCTGTGGGTGTTTCGATTCGGCATGCTGGCGGCCCTGGCGGTGCACATCGCCCTCGGCGTCTCGCTGGCGCGAGACAACCGCGCGGCGCGCCCGCACCGCTACGCGCACCCGGACACGATCCAGATGAGCTTCAGCGAACGCCACATCCTGCTGTCCGGGCTGCTGGTCGCGGCGTTCGTCGTCTATCACCTGCTGCACCTGACCGTCGGGGCGATCGACCCGGCGGGCGCCGCATCCCTGCTCAGCGCGACCGGTGAACCGGACGTGTACGCCCGCGTGGTGCTCGGTTTCCGAAATCCGTGGGTAAGCGCAAGCTACCTCGTGGGGCTCTGCGCACTGGCGCTGCACCTGCAGCACGCGCTGCGCAGCGCCCTGCAGACACTCGGCCTGAGTCACGAGACGCACCAGGCCGTTATCGAGGGCGTCGCCCGCCTGGTGCCGGGCCTGATTGCGCTCGGCTTCGCGGCGATACCGTTGCTGGTCCTGGCCGGCATGGTGCCGGCGCCGTGATCGGGACGCTCGAACCCGGGGTCCCCGACGGCGCGCTGGCGCACAAGTGGCGCCGGCGGCTCGATGAGCTCGCGCTGGTCGCTCCGGCCAACCGGCGACACTACACGGTGATCGTGGTCGGCACCGGGCTCGCGGGCGCCGCCGCCGCGGCGTGCCTCGCGGAGCTCGGTTACACGGTGGTGTGCTTCACCTACCACGACAGCCCGCGCCGCGCGCACTCGGTCGCCGCGCAGGGCGGCATCAACGCGGCCAAGAACTACCAGAGCGACGGCGACAGCGTGCGGCGGCTGTTCCTGGACACCCTCAAAGGGGGCGATTTCCGTGCCCGCGAGGCCAACGTGCACCGGCTCGCGGAGCTCAGCAATCCGATCATCGACCACTGCGTCGCGCAGGGTGTGCCCTTCACCCGCGAGTACGGTGGCCTGCTCGCCAACCGGTCCTTCGGCGGCGCCCAGGTATCGCGCACGTTCTACGTTCGCGGACAGACCGGGCAGCAGTTGCTGCTGGGCGCCTACGGGGCGCTCAGCCGGCAGATCCGCGCCGGGCGCATCACGCTGCATGCGCGCACCGAGATGCTCGACCTGGTCCGTCACGAGGGTCGTGCCTGCGGCATCGTCACGCGCGATCTCGTGAGCGGCGCGATCGCGCGGCACGCCGCCCACGCCGTGGTGCTGGCGACGGGTGGCTACAGCAATGTGTATCACTTGTCGACCAACGCCATGGCCTCCAACGCCACCGCGGTGTGGCGTGCCTACCGGCGGGGCGCGTTGTTCGCCAACCCGTGTTTCGCGCAGATCCATCCGACCTGCATCCCGCTTAGCGGGCCACACCAGTCGAAGCTGACCCTGATGTCGGAGTCGTTGCGCAACGATGCACGCGTGTGGGTACCCGCGGCGGCCGGCGACACCCGCGCGCCGGCGGCGATTCCCGAGAACGAGCGAGACTACTTTCTCGAACGTCGATACCCGGCCTACGGCAATCTTGCACCGCGTGACATCGCCTCGCGCGCGGTGAAGCAAGTGTGTGACGAAGGTCGCGGCGTCGGTGTGATGGGCCGGGGCGTCTACCTCGACCTCGCGGACGCCTTCGCGAGGCTCGGCGCCGATACCATGCAGGCGCGCTACGGCAACCTGTTCGCCATCTACGAACACATCACCAGCGAGGATCCCACGGTGTCGCCGATGCGTATCTACCCGGCCGCCCACTACACGATGGGCGGGTTGTGGGTGGACTACGACCTGATGAGCAACCTGCCGGGTTTGTTCGTGATCGGCGAGGCGAATTTCTCCGACCACGGCGCCAACCGGCTCGGCGCCAGCGCACTGATGCAAGGACTCGCGGACGGCTATTTCATCGTGCCGCTGACGCTGGGCAACTGGCTCGCTACGGCGCGCCCGCCCGGCGTTGGCGTCGACGACGCCGCTTTCGTGGACGTCGAACGGGAAGTGCACGCGCGCCAGGAACGCTTGCTCGCGTTGCGCGGCCGCGAACCGGTCGAACACTTCCACCGCGAGCTCGGTCACACCCTGTGGCAGCATTGCGGCATGGAACGCGACAAGGCGGGCCTTGGGCAGGCGCTGCAGGACATCGACGCCCTGCGCGAACGATTCTGGAGCGAAGCCCGGGTCACCGGCGCCGGGTCGCAGGTCAACGCCACGCTGGAGAAGGCCGGGCGGATCGCCGATTTCCTCGAGCTGGCCGAGCTGATGTGTAACGACGCTCTCACCCGCGAGGAGAGCTGCGGCTGCCATTTTCGCACCGAGCACCAGAGCGGCGACGGCGAGGCGTTGCGCGACGACGAGCACTTTCGCCACGTCGCCGCCTGGGAGTATCGCGGCGCGCACGCCGCGCCGCGACGCCACCGCGAGGAACTCGCATTCGACAGCGTGCAGCCCGGTGTGCGGAGCTACAAGTGAGATTCACCTTGCGTATCTGGCGCCAGGCGAACGCCGCGAGCAGCGGGCGCATGGTGCGTTACGAAGTGGACGACATCGCCCCGGAGATGTCCTTTCTCGAGATGCTCGACGTGCTGAACGAGACGCTGGTCACGCGCGGCGAGGAACCTGTTGCCTACGACCACGACTGTCGCGAGGGGATCTGCGGCTCGTGCTCTCTGGTCATCGACGGTGTGCCGCACGGGCCGGAGCGCGCCACCACCACCTGTCAGCTCTACATGCGGCGGTTTCGCGACGGCGAGACGATCCATGTCGAACCGTGGCGGGCCCGGGCGTTCCCGGTGATCCGCGACCTGGTGGTCGATCGCAGCGCGCTCGACCGCATCGTCCAGGCCGGCGGCTACGTGTCGGTCAATACCGGTTCCGCACCCGAGGCCAACAGCCTGCCGATCGCCACCGAGCGCGCCGACACGGCCTTTCTCGCCGCATCGTGCATCGGCTGCGGCGCCTGCGTTGCCGCCTGCCCCAACGCCTCGGCCATGTTGTTCGTGGCGGCCAAGGCGGGACAACTGGGGTTGCTTCCCCAGGGCCGCCCGGAACACCCGCACCGCGTGATCGCCATGGTCGAGGCGATGGACGTCGCCGGGTTCGGCAACTGTCGCAACAACCAGGAATGCGAGGCGGCCTGTCCGCAGGCGATCCCGGTGCGTTTCATCGCCCGCCTCAACCGCGATTTCCTGCACGCCGCGTTGACCAGCCGCGAATTCGCACGTCCCCCGCCGGGCGCCCACGCCGAGTCCTGAGCAGGGTGCGCGCGCGACAGCGATCTGATCGAAAGGCGGGCCAACCCGCCGGGAGAGCAACCGACATGAGCGATGCCAACATCGAGAAACCGGCGTTTCCGCCGGCGGTCGCCGCCATCGAACGACGCGGCGCGGTGGTGTGGAAAGCGCCGGGGCCCGCGGACGCGCTGCGGGCGAAGTTCGACGCCGGGGCGATCCCGGTGGTCGGCATCCGGCACGTGCGCCTGTGGGACATTCAGGTCGACGACGAGCGGGCCCTGCCCGGGCGGGAGCGCACCGCGACGTCGAGCGGCGACCTGTGGGAGATCCGCCTGCGCGCCAAGAACGGCTCGCTGTACGAAGTGGAATCGAACCTGGTCGAGCCGGCGCCCTGGTCGTAACTGGCCCGGATCACTCTGTGCGAAAAGCCCTCGTCGATGAGGCGTTCGGTGGAGCGCGCGTCCCGCAGCACCTGCCGGGCTGTCTGCGCAAGGCGGGGCTCCCGCGAGGGAGGGTAAGTCGCGCGCGGCCTGTCTCTTGCTTATCTGTGAACGATCGATGATCCTTGCACGGCCCGTTGTTCGATAAACGCGCCGCCTGGCCGGATGACCGGGAAAGCGCTCGAGGAGGATCACTTCGATGAATTTCCCTGCAAACGCCCTGGCGGGCGTATCGATCGCGTTGTTGTTGAGCACGAGCGGGATTGCCGCTGGCTACCCCACCAAGCCGGTGACTCTGGTAGCTCCGCAGGCCGTGGGCGGCGCCGCGGATCTGGCCGCGCGAGCGTTTGCGGTCGTCGCGGAGAAATACCTTGGACAGCCGGTGAGGGTGGTCAACAAAGCCGGCGGCGGCGGTGTT
>JBFJWO010000126.1:0-10971 GCA_041623575.1 Gammaproteobacteria bacterium | reverse complement strand
GCGCGGAGTTGACGGGCACCGGCGCGCTGCTCGTGTTTGCCCTGCTGCTCGCTGCCGCGATCACCTTGCTGGCCCTTGCCCTGAATGACCTGCTGCGCTATTACGCGGCGCGCGACACGCGCTGAGCGCGCTCGTGCCGGGATTCGCCACGCTCTCGCGCCCGCGCCCGGGAGTGGTGATCGTGCGCATGCGCCGGACGTGGGCGCTCGCGCGCGTCGCACTCGTGCTCTGCTTTGCCGCGGTCTGCGCATGGCTGGCGCTGGCCGACGGCGAGGCGGCGCACTTCGACCTGCTGGTGCTGGCGCTGCCGCTGGTGACGGTGCCGGAGCTGCTCGCCAGCCTGCGGATCGTGTTCGCGGGCGAGCGCCTGGTGTTCGACGCCGAGGCGGGCGTGATCGAGCGCAATGCGCGAGCGCTCGCCCGCGTCGCGGATGTCGAACGCTTCGAGATCACGGCGGTCAACAGCACCTGCGAGGAACTGTGCCTGGCCGCCGTTTGCCGCGACGGGCGGCGGATCGAGATCGACACCGACGGCAACGGCCGGCGTCTCGAGCGACTCGCGAACGACCTCGCGAGCGCCCTGCAAGTGCCGTTGCGGCGCCGCGCTTGAGCGGCGACGAACGGTCCCTGGACCACGGTGGCGATCAGACCGTGGTGCTCGGCGCTGTTCGGCCCGGTGCTCGTTGCGCCCGGCGTCGGCAACCCGCTGCCGCTGTGCCCGCCGGGCCGGGCGCGATCGTGAAGCTCCGTGTGCCGGGTGGCGGGCTCCGCGGGGACGTTAGGGTGAATCCCGAAGCCGGGCCGCGGGCGTGAAGACCATCGGCGTCGTCGGCGGCCTCGCGTGGCCGTCAACGATCGACTGCTACCGGCTGCTGTGCTCGGGGGCCGATCGCTATTTCCGCGAGCGCGGCGGCGGCGAGCCGCAGCCGACGCCGCACATCGTGATCGACTCGCTGGACATCTCACGCATGCGTGCGTTGCGCGGGGCGCCCGGCGACGAGGCCTCGTGGGCGGGCTACGACGCGGCGCTGCTCGAGTCGCTGCAGCGCTTGCTCGGCGCGGGCGCGGCATTCGCGATGATCGCCAGCAACACGCCGCACACGCGCCTGGCCGCCATCGAGCGGGACCTGCCGCTGCCGGTGCTCAGCATCATCGACGCGACCGCCGAGGCGATTGCCGCGCTCGGCGTCCCTCGCGCGCTGGTGCTGGGAACGCCGCCGACGATGCGCCACCCCGCCTACGCCGAGCGCCTGCGCGCAAGCGGCGTCGAGGTGCTGCCCGTGCCCGCGCCCGCCACCGTCAGCGCGCTCGAACGCCTCATCGACGAGGAACTCTACGCCGGGCGTATAGACACGGCCCGCGCCGAACTGCTCGATATCTGCCGCACCTCGCTCTCGGACCCGGCCGGCGAGATCGTCTCGCCGAGGCCCGCGAGCGCGCGGTGTTCGACGCCGACGGACTGCGCTTCGTCAACACCACCGCGGTGCACGCCGAGGCGGCCCTGGCGCTGGCACTCGACGAAGCACCCGCGCCCGGCTCGTGAACCGCACCCCGCGGACAGTGGTTTCGGCACGCGCGGCTGGCTAGAATGCGCGCGCCGGCAAGCGGGCCGGCGGCGGACCGCGAGCACCTGCACACCATGGCCAATTCTCACGTCTACTCCCTCGCCGGCGCACTGCCGCTCGAGCGCGCGCGCGCCATCGTCGCCGGCGCTCTCCAGGCGGGGCACGAGCGCAAACTGATGCCGCTGACGGTGGTCGTGCTCGACACCGGCGGGCACCCGATCGCGGTGGAACGCGAGGACGGCTCCGGCATCCTGCGCTTCGAGATCGCCCGCGGCAAAGCCTACGGGGCCCTCGGCATAGGGGTGGCCAGCGGGGTCTTCGCCGCACGCGGCCAGGGGCGCGACGCCTTCCTCGGCGCGGTCGCCGCAGCTTCCGACGGGCGTATGGTGCCGGCTGCCGGCGGCGTGCTGGTGCTGGACGACGCCGGACAGGTCATCGGCGCCGTCGGCGTCAGCGGCGACACCTCCGACCAGGACGAGGCCTGCGCACTGGCGGGGATCGCCGCCGCCGGCCTGCAGGCCGGCCTCGAACCGGACTGAGACCGCGCGGCCGCGCGCGCGGCTTTCTGTAACAGAGTGTAACCACCCCGCGGCCCGACCCGGCCGGGCGGGTATCATGCGCCGGGCATGAGCACGATTCTGCTGATCGACGACGACGCGCGCCTCGGCGGGCTGTTGCGCGAGTACTTCGCGCGCTTCGACCTCGAACTCCACCATGCCCGCCATCCCCGCGACGGCCTGAAGCAACTGGCCGCAGCGCCGCCCGACCTGGTCATCCTCGACCTGATGATGCCGGACTTGGACGGCTTCGAAGTGTGCCGCGAAATCCGCAAGCACAGCAACGTCCCCATCGTCATGCTGACGGCGCGCGGCGATGTCATGGATCGCATCGTCGGCCTCGAACTCGGCGCCGACGACTACCTGCCGAAACCGTTCGAGCCTCGCGAGCTGGTGGCGCGCGTCAAGAACGTGCTGAAACGGGCGCAGGCGCCGGACGCGGCGGAAGTGCCCGAGGAGCTGGTGTTCGACGGCCTGGTCGTGCATCCGCAACGCCACAGCGCGACGCTCGACGGCGTGGCGCTCGACCTGACCACCATGGAGTTCGAGTTGCTCGTGCTGCTCGCGCGCAACGCGCGCCGCACCCTGAGCCGGGACGACATCCTCAATCACCTGCGCGGGATCGACGCCGCGGTGTTCTCCCGCTCGGTGGATATCCTGATCAGCCGCCTGCGCCACAAGCTCGACGACGAGGCAAAACGCCCGCGCTTCATCCGCACGGTGTGGGGCAAGGGGTATCGCTTCGTCGCCGCGGCGCCCGGCGAGGCGCAATGACCCGCGTGCTGCGCGCCCTGCGCCGCTCGCTGTTCGCGAGGCTGGTGCTGATCTTCCTGGCCACCGCGCTGGCTTTCGGCGTGCTCGACAACGCCGCCGAACTGCTGGTCGATCGCGAGCGACCCTACCAGCGATTGATCGGCGCGCACCTGTCGCGTTACGTCGACTACCTGCTGCAAGACCTCGGCATGCCGCCCGACCCCGGGCGGGCGCGCGCACTGACCGAGTCGGTGCCGCTGGACATCCGCCTCAACGGGCCGGGGGTCGACTGGTCCTCGCACAGCAAGGTACCGCGTGCCGCGGACCTGACCTTCGACCGCCACGGCCACGCGCGCCAGTGGCGGCGCAGCTTCCGCCGCTTCGTGCATCGCCGGGTCGGGGAGTACTCCGTGGTGTTCGCGACGCCGCCGTTCGGCTATCGCGTCGAGCACAACGTGGCCGGCTCCTTCATGCTGCTCGGCTCGCTGGCGATCCTGTTCCTGTGTTACCTCGCGGTGCGGCGGCTGTTCTCGCCGATCCGGCTGCTGCACGACGGCGTGCAGCGCATCGGCGCCGGCGAGCTCGACTATCGCGTGCCGGTTCGCCGCCGCGACGAGCTGGGAGAGCTCGCCGACGCGGTCAACGCGATGGCCGCCGACGTCGGGCAGATGCTCGAGTCCAAACGCGAGCTGCTGCTTGCCATCAGCCACGAGCTGCGCTCGCCCATCACGCGGGCGCGCCTCGCGCTCGAACTCATCGACGCCGACGACAAGCGCGCGCTCGGCGACGACCTCGACGAGATGGAGCGTATCGTGCAGGCCCTGCTCGAAGGCGAGCGCCTCGGTTCGCGGCACGCGGTGCTCAACCGCACGGCGGTGGCGTTGCCGGCCCTGCTGCGCTCGCTGGTCGAGGAGGAATTCGGTGGGTCGCAAGAGCGCCTCGCGCTGCGCCTGCCCGGCGACTACCCGACGGCGCAGCTCGATGCCACGCGGGTGCGACTCGCCCTGCGCAACCTGATCGACAACGCGCTGCGACACGGCGGCACGGCTCCGGTCACGGTCGAGCTGACCAGCGACGCCGACGTGCTGCGCGCGCGCGTTACCGACCGCGGCCCCGGCATCGACGCCGGGCACGTGGCGCACCTCGGCGAGCCCTTTTTCCGCGCCGACCCCTCGCGCGATCGCGACAGCGGCGGGATCGGGCTCGGGTTGTACCTGTGCCGCCGCATCGCCGAGGCGCACGGTGGCGCTCTCGACATCGACAACACGCCGGGCAAGGGTACCTCGGTCACCCTGCGCCTGCCGCGGGATCGGGCGGCGCACAACCGGGATCGCTGAGCGCCGGCGCCGCCCCGGCGGGCTCACGCGAGAACAGCCACCGAAGCGTCCCGCGGTCGCCGGGAAAGCGCCAGGGCACATCCACCGCCTCGCCGTGCGCGTCGCGCAGCGTCAGCGGATTCACCACCAGCACCCGCGAGATCTCGAACAGCGCCGGGGCGCGCAGCGCGACGGCGGCGTCCAGCGGTTGGCGCGGCACGCAGCGAAAGAGCACGAACCGCCCGCCCTTGCGCTCGGCGACCCGCTCACCGACGTCGACCTCGAGCCCGGTCTCCTCGTAGGTCTCGCGGCGCGCCGTGCACTCGGGCGATTCGCCCGCCTGGCGCGCCCCGGCCGGCAACTGCAGCTTGCCGTTGAAGCGCCCGACGTTCATCACCACGCCGGCGGGGGTGGGGATGTAACAGCCCGCCGAGCGCACGCGGGCGTCGCTACCGGCCGCGCCCGACGCGGCGCAGCCCGCCAGCAGGGCGAGCGTGAACAGGCCTCGGCGCAGCATGATAGACTCGCGGCTCTACAAGACGGGCCGCTACGCTAGCATGCGCCGGCGGCTCCGCGAAACCCGCGTCTTCACGCCGAGACTCCATGGACCGCCACCGGACGCAACCCCTGAAAGGCCGCGGCGCGCTGTCGAACCCGGACGGTCGTTTCGAACCCTACCGCCACTCGCCGGTCGTCGAGGACGACGCGGTGCCGGAACCGGACCCCGCGACCACGCTGACAGCCGAGCGGGTGCGCACGGTGATCTCGCGCAACGACTCGCCCGACGTGCCGTTCGAGCTCTCACTGAACCCCTACCGCGGCTGCGAGCACGGCTGCGTGTATTGCTTTGCGCGCCCCACCCACGAGTACCTGGGACTGTCGTGCGGGCTCGATTTCGAGACGCGGTTGTTCTACAAGCCCGACGCGCCCGCGGCGTTGCGCAAGGAACTGTCCGCGCGCAGCTACCGCTGCAAGCCGATCGCGCTCGGCGTCAACACCGACGCCTACCAACCGGCCGAGCGCCGCCGCGGGCTCACCCGGGCGTTGCTCGAGGTGATGCGCGACTTTCGCCAGCCCTGCTCGATCGTCACCAAGTCCGCGCTGGTGGAGCGCGACATCGACATTCTCTCCGAGATGGCCGCGGCCGGCCTGGCCTCGGTCACCGTGTCGCTGACGACGCTGGATCGCGAGCTGGCGCGGCGGATGGAACCGCGCGCGACGGCGCCGGCACGCCGACTGCGGGCGGTGGCGACGCTCGCCGGCGCGGGGATCCCGGTCGGCGTGCTGGTCGCGCCGCTGATCCCGGCGCTCAACGAGCCGGAGCTCGAGACCCTGCTCGGCGCCGCGGCCGATGCCGGTGCCGGCAGCGCCGGCTACGTCGTGCTGCGTTTGCCGCACCAGCTCAAGGACCTGTTTCGCGACTGGCTCCAGGAGCACTACCCGTTGCGGGCCGCGCGCGTCATGAACCTGGTGCGCTCGCTGCACGGCGGGCGCGATTACGATCCCCGGTTCGGCCGTCGCATGCGCGGCACGGGCGCTGTCGCCGACCTGATCGCGCAACGCTTCGACGCCCAGTGCCGCCGCACGGGACTCGACCGCGAGCGGCGCGCGCTCGATTGCAGCCGCTTTCGCGTGCCCACGTCACAGGATGGGCAACTGCCGCTCTGGTAGGGTTGCCATCAAGCGCGGCACGAGGATAATCCTTAGCCGATGAACGCCCCGCCGGTGCTCGTGTTCGCCTATGCCATCACCACGCTCTGGGCCTTCGCCGTGGGCGCCCTGCTCATCGAGGAGGGCAGTTACCTGGCGCAGCTGAGCGCGGCGCAGATCGGCGCCGTCGTGGCCGGGTTGCTGACACCTCTGGTGCTGCTGTGGCTGTGTGTGTTGCTGCGCGTGCAGCGCGTCATCTTCGAAGCGCGCTTCGATGAACTGCGCCGCCGCCAGGAGCAGCTTGCTGCACGGATCGGCGGCCCCGACCCGCACGAATCGGGCGCTCGCGACGGCGGGCGCGAAGCGGCCGAGCCGCCGCCCCCCGCGCCGCCGGTGGAGCCGACGTCGGCACCCCGCCAACCGTCCGGGTCCGTGCCCGGTCCGGCAAGGCCCCTGGTGGTGCCCGCAGCCGAGCCGGCCCGATCCGCGCAACCGAGCTTCGATCGCGCGCTCGGCAACCTGATCGCCGACGCCGAGCAGAGCATCGAGGTCATCGAGGGCGATGAGGTCGGGCCCGAGTTCATCCACCGCAGCACCGGCATCGTCGACGGCTGGATCGAAGTCGAGTTTCGCAACGTCGGCGGCCCGGCGCGCAACCTCATCGCCATCACCGAGGGCGACACCGACACGCGCGTCGACGAACAGAGCGTCGGCAGCTGGAAGTCGGTCCGGGTCTCGCTGCAACCGCTGGGGTCGATCGACGAGGCCTTTCGCTTCTGCCTGGTGTTCAACGGGCCCACCGGCGACGAAAGGCAACAGTTCTTCCGCTACTGCGTGGACGACGTCGTGGCCATCGCCCGCCCGGAATCGTGAACGCGACGCACCTGCCGCCGGGCGATCTGTGGGTGTTCGGCTACGGCTCGCTGATGTGGCGCCCGGGGTTCGAGTTCGCCGAGCAACGCCGGGCGCGTATCTTCGGCTACCACCGCTCGCTGTGCGTGTGGTCGTGGGTGCACCGCGGCTGTCCGCGCAGACCCGGCCTGGTGCTGGGACTCGACACCGGCGGCTCCTGCCTCGGTATGGCGTTCCGGGTGGCGGGCGGGTCTCGCGACGCGGTGTGGGAGTATCTCTGCGAGCGGGAAATGGCGACGCCGGTGTACGTGCCCAGGCGGGTGCGCGCACTGACCGGTGCCGGAGCGGTGGATGCCGTGACCTTCACGGTGGACCGCGGCCACCCGCAGTACGTGGGGGAGATATCCTTCGAGCGGGCGCTGCAGGTGGTGCGCGGAGCCTCGGGGCGCTCGGGCGCCAACCGCGACTACGTGCTGCAGAGCGCGCGAATGCTGGAAAAGCTCGCGGTCCGCGACCTCATGCTGCGCCGGCTGGCGAGTTCGCTGGCCTGACGGCTACTGCAGCATGACCCGGGCGCGGGCGACGTCGGAGAGGCTCTGCAGGCTGGCGCTGCCGGCATCGCGAAAGCGGCGGACCTGGAAGTAGACGGTCTTGGTGCCGCGGGCATCGCTGAGTCGGAACTCGCCCGGCAACGGGTAGGGCTGCCAGTCCGCGTCGCGGAAATCCGGCGTCTCGCTGACCCGGAAATGGGTCGGGTTGCCGGCCACTTCGGCGGCAATGGCGACGCTGCGCCGGCGCGTGACGATGCGCCCGGCGTTCACGGAAAAGGCGTTGATCGCCAGCCGTGAAGCGTCGCCCCGGGGCAGCGCCAGCGGGGCGTCGCAGGCCGGTCCCAGCCCGCCCGTGGGCAGCGCCACCTCGATCACCACGTCGAAACGCTTCGCCGAATGACGCTGGCGGTAGCCGCGGTACTGATCGCGCGAGACCGTGAGCAGCAGTGGCGTCAGCGGTACCCCGTCGAACACCGCGTCGCCGCTCTCGTTCGAGCGCACCGCGCCGAACTGGTCGGGGTCAGCGGGCGTGCCCAGGCACACCGCCGCACCCGCCAGCGGAGCGCGCGCGGTGGCGTCGACGACGTGCACCTGCACCTGCCCGGCCTGTACTGCGGCGGTGCCGAGCAGGCAGGCGACGAGCAGAGTCGCGGCCGCCGCGCCATGGGTCGTGGTTTGCATGCCAGCACCCCCTCGATGTCTCACCGGCGCCGCCATTCTAGCGGCGCTGGCCGGCGTCGAGAAGGTCGGTGTCTCCGCCACGCCGGTGTCCCGCCGCGACGGGACGCTGGCGTGACGGAGGACCGCCGCGTAAATAATCCGGCGCCGGGTCCCCCGGCGGACGCCGCCGGGCGCGTTTTTCCGCGGTGGCACCCGAATTGCTAAGTGCTTCGGGCTGACAGGAAATCGGAGCGCCCGGTGCTGAATCTCGAGTCCATCATCATGTCGCGGTCGGAACGCCGTAGCGAAAACCGGCAGAAGACGGCCGAGCACGTGGACGTTTACGTCGACGGCGCGTTCGTTGCCACGTGTCGGCTACGCGACCTGTGCGCCTCGGGTGCTTTCATCGAAACCGACCTGGATCTGCCGGTCGGGACCACGCTCGAGATACACTTTCCGCTCGCGCGCAGCCAGGAAGCCAGCCAGAAGTCACTCAGCATGCAGGCGGTCGTCGCCCGGGTCACCAAGAGCGGCGTGGGCGTGATGATCACCAACAAGTCTCTCGTTCCGCTCGGCAAACGCGACGACACCGTAGTGATCTGACGACGCCGCCGGCGGCCTGCGCCGGGGGGTTCAGGGCGTGTTCTGGTGCGCCCTGACGCTGATGCGTGCCTTGCCACGTTCGTCGTTGCGCCGCGACCACCAGGCCTTCAGATTGTTCACCGTGTCGAGCGGGATCTCCGCCGTCGGGTCGTCCACGCTCACGTTCGGATCCTGCATGAACTTGATCAGGAAATTCTTGAACATGATGATGTCCTGATCCCGCAGGCTGTGGTTCTTGACGCGCTTGAAATTCACGAACGTGCCGTTGGTGCTGTTCATGTCCTCGAGCAGCGGTTCGAGCATGGTCGGCGAGATCTTGCAGTGGTGCGAACTGACCAGCGGGTCGGAAATGGTCAGGTCGTTGTTCTTCGCGCGCCCGATCAGGAACACCCCGTCGCCGAGGGTGAACTCGCCGACCTTGCGGCGGTCGGTGCCATAGACGATGAGCTTGCCGATTGAACTCATAGGTCGAAGGGGACGGGTGGCGCAGAACGATGACTATGCAAGGTTGACGCCAAGTCCGTCAAGTCGCCGTATCCCTCTCGCCGCGTTTGGCCAGCGCCCGATAATACGGCGAATCGGGACGCAACCCAATACGAGCGGCCAGCAACGCCAGCCGTCGACCGATGCGGGCCGCGCTCTCGCCGTCCACAGCCTGCGCGAGCAGGCCGCTCAGCTGCGCGAGCTCGCGTCGCGCGGCGACTTCCGGGGGCAGGCAGCCGGCGTTCTTCAGCACCCGGTAGGCCATGCGCAACTCGGGCGGCACGCCGCGGTCGTCGTCGAGGTCGAGCGGGCGCCCGGCGCCCGGCAGGCCCTCGAACTCGCCGCGGTCCCGGGCCGCCCGGATCTTCTCCTCGGCCAGATCGTCGATCAATTTCACGAGCAGGTTCGCCCGGTTGGTGCCCCGCGCATCTTAGCGCGGCGCAGCGCATCGAGCACCGCCCGGCTGCTAAACTTGCCGCGCCGCATCATCGCGAGGAGAGACACCGTGGCCGAGCACAAGACCGACGAGGTGGACTGGCGCGACCGCCTCAGCGACGCGCAGTACCAGGTGCTGCGCAAGGAGGGCACGGAGCGCCCGTTCACCAGTGCCTTGAACGACGAGAAACGCAGCGGAACTTACGTTTGTGCCGGTTGCGGACAAAAACTGTTCACTTCTGACATGAAGTTCGACAGCGGCACCGGCTGGCCGAGCTTCTTCGACGCGCTCGACGGGGCGTTCGAGAAGCGACGGGATTTCAAGCTCCTGTTGCCTCGCACCGAGTACCACTGCGCCGGTTGCGGCGGACACCACGGGCATGTCTTCAACGACGGTCCGCCACCCACCGGCCTGCGTTACTGCAACAACGGCGTGGCCCTGGAGTTCGTGCCCGACGACGCCTGAGTCGGCGCGCGGGCCCGCTCGCCGGCGGCCAATGGACGTCTCGGTGCTCATCCCCACCCACAACCGGGCCCATACGCTGGGCCGGGCCCTGGACTCGGTGCTGGCCCAGACCTTGCCGGCGGCGGAAATCATCGTCGTCGACGACGGCTCGGCGGACGGCACCGCCGACCTGCTCGCCCGTCGCTACCCTGCGGTGCGCTGCCTTCGCCAGTCCAACCACGGCGTCAGCCACGCCCGTAATCGCGCCATCGAGGCGGCCGGCGGCGAGTGGCTGGCGTTGCTCGATTCGGACGACGCCTGGCTGCCCGGCAAGCTGGCACGCCAGGGTGCCGCACTACGCGACGACCCCGGCAAGAGGCTGTGCCACAGCGACGAGATCTGGGTGCGCAACGGGCGCCGGGTGAACCCGGGCGCCCGGCACGCCAAGCAGGGCGGGGATATCTTTCTCCAGTGCCTGCCCCGCTGCGTGATCTCGCCGTCGGCGGCTGTCGTGCACCGTGACCTGTTGAGCGAAGCGGGCGGGTTCGACGAATTGCTACCGGCCTGCGAGGACTACGACCTGTGGCTGCGGATATGCGCACGCGAGCCGGTGGCCTACGTAGACGAGGCGCTGTTGGTGAAATACGGCGGTCATGCCGACCAGTTGTCGCGCCGCCACTGGGGCATGGACCGTTTCCGGGTGCAGGCGCTGGAGAAACTGTTGCGCGAACGCCCACTGGGCGCGGGGCGCGAGGCGGCCGTGCTCGCCACGCTGGTCGAGAAACTCCAGGTGCTGGTCAAGGGTGCCGAACGCCGCGACAACCACGAGTTGCTGGCGCATTGTCGCCCGCGCCTGGCGCACTACCGCGAGCGGTTGTCCGCGCTGCGGGCCGAAGCGTGATCTTCCTGCACACGGCGCTGGCCGAGGAGGCGCGGCCGCTGATCGCCCGGTTCGGGCTGCGCACCCACGGCCCGGGGCTGTTCCCGCTCTACCGGGGCGAGCTCGCGGGGGCGGCGGCCTGGCTGGTGATCGCCGGCGTCGGCAAGGTCCGGGCCGCGGCCGCGGTCGCCTACGCGCACGCCGTGGCCGATGCGCCAGGC
>JBFJWO010000125.1:0-11009 GCA_041623575.1 Gammaproteobacteria bacterium | reverse complement strand
CCGGGCGGCGATCCGGGCGGTGATCCGGGCGGTGATCCGGGCGGTGATCCGGGCGGTGATCCGGGCGGTGATCCGGGCGGTGATCCGGGCGGTGATCCGGGCGGTGATCCGGACGGCGAGGGCGCGTCCGATTCCGAGTCGGCCGAAGCGCTGGCGCTGGGTACCCCGTGGGCGCTGCTGCTCGTGTTGCTGGTGTGCTGCCGGCGTCTTGGTGACACCGGCAGACGGATCACGCGCTCTCGGGCCAGGTGTCGCTGAGGCGATAGCCGCCGGGCCAGGGGTCGCGCGGGTCGAGCAGCAGCTGCTGGGTACCGGTGACCCAGGCCCGCCCGGCCAGTGACGGCACCACCGCGGGGCGGTCGCCGACCCGGGCCTCGGCTTCGATCCGGCACTCGAACACCGAGTCCAGCAACGAACGGCCGTGAAAGGCTTCCCCGACAGCCAGCTCGCCACGGGCGTGCAGCACCGCCATGCGCGCCGAGCACCCGGTCCCGCAGGGTGAGCGGTCGATCTTGGCCGGCTTGATGACGACCGCGCTGCGCGCGCTCTTGACGCCGTCGCGCAGGCTCACCGGCGCGGTCACCTGGCAGAACGAGATGTGTGCCCAGTCCGGTTTCTCCGGGTGGGTAAAGCCCAGTTGCTCGTCGGCGGCCGCGGCGACCCGCCGGCCCACGGCGGCGATGTCGCGGGCCTCGGCCGGGACCAGCTCGAAGCCGAGCGCGCGCGCCGGCACCAGCACGAAACTGTCGCCGCCGTAGGCGACGTCGACGCGCAGCGTGCCGAGGCCCGCGACCTCGAGCGGCGCGTCGAGGCGATCGACGAACGACGGCAGGTTGCGCACCCGCACCCGTTCCACCCGCCCGTCGCGGCACTCGGCGCGAACCTCGATCAGCCCGCCCGGCGCCTCCAGCACCAGGCGTGTCTCGGGCTCGTGCATGGGCAGGATGCCCGTGGCGAGCAGCACCGTGCTCACGCACAGGCTGTTCGAGCCCGACATCGGCGGCGTGTCCTCGGGTTCCATGACGATGAACCCCATGTCGGCCCCGGGTCGTCTGGGCGGCACCAGGAGGTTGACGTGGCGAAACACGCCGCCGCGCGGCTCGTTCAGCACGAAGTCGCGCAACCGCCGGTCGCGCGCGATGAACCGCGACTGCTCCCAGAGGGTCTCGCCCGGCGGCGGCGCGACGCCGCCGACGATCACGTCACCGACTTCGCCTTCGGCGTGGCAGGTGACGACGTGGACGATGCGGCTCGATTGCATGGGCGAAACGGCGTGGGGGACGACGGGCGGCTATTCTGGCACAGGCCCCCGAGCGCCGGGAACGACCGGGGCCTGCCGCACGGATGCGCTACCCTGTGCCCGGATTCACCCTCCGGAGGACGTCATGAGCGAGCGTTTCGCCGGCAAGGTCGCGCTGGTCACCGGCGCCGCCTCGGGCATCGGCCTTGCCACCTGCCTGCGCCTGGTGGCCGAGGGCGCGCGGGTGGTGGGCGCCGACCGCGACGAGGCGCGCCTCGCGCCGCCGGCCGCAGAGCACGGCATCGAACCCGTCGCCGGGGACGTGTCCGTGCGCGCCCAGGCGCACGCCATGGTCGAGCGTTGCCGCGAGCGCTTCGGGCGCCTCGACGTGGTGGTCAACGCCGCCGGCATCTCGCCGCGCAGCCTGCCCGAGGGCACCGGGTTCGAGGAGGGCTGGGACCGCGTCATGGCGGTCAACGTGCGCGGCACGGTCATGGTCTGCCACGCCGCGGTCGCGGCCATGCGCGCGGCCGGCAACGGCGGGGCGATCGTCAACCTCGCCTCGGTGATGGGGCTGGTCGTGCACCCGCCGGGCTACGGTCTCTCCGACGGGTTCAACGCCTATTCCCACGGCAAGGGTGCGGTCGTCCAGTTCACCCGCGACCTCGGGGTGCAACTCGCCGCCGAGAACATCCGCGTCAATGCCGTGTGCCCGGGGTTCATCCGCACGCCGTTCACCCGCGCCATCACCGCCAACCCCGAACTCGGCCCGCGGGTCGCGGCCCTGCACCCGCTGGGCCGGCTGGGCGAGCCGGGCGAGGTGGCCAGCGTGGTGGCCTTTCTCGCGAGCGACGAGGCCTCGTTCGTCACGGCGGCCGCCTGGCCGGTCGACGGCGGCTACACTGCCGTGTGAGACTGGCGCGCCGTTACCCTTGCCGGCGCACCTTCGGCCCGCTCAGGAGCAACGCCCATGTGCCGCAACATCAAGACCCTGTTCAACTTCGAGCCGCCGGCCACGGACGAGGAGATCCACGCCTCGGCACTGCAGTTCGTGCGCAAGCTGAGCGGCTTCACCCGGCCCTCGGCGGCCAACCAGCAGGCATTCGACACGGCCGTCGAGGAGATCGGCGCCAGCGCGCGCCGGTTGCTCGACTCGCTGACGACCGCCGCGCCGGCGCGCGATCGCGAGACCGAGGCCGAGCGGGCGCGCGAGCGGGCCCGGCGCCGGTTCGGCTGAGGAGGGGGGACGATGCGCATCATCCGGATCGACGTCTACCAGGTGGACCTGCCGCTGCGCGAAGGGCGCTATGCCTGGTCGGGCGGCAAGTCGGTGGACGTCTTCGACAGCACCCTGGTCGAGGTCCACACCGACACCGGGCTGAGCGGGCTCGGCGAAGTCTGCCCGCTGGGCCCTTTCTACCTGCCGGCGTTCGGGCCGGGGGCGCGCACCGCGATCGCGGAACTGGCGCCGCACCTGCTCGGCGCCGACCCGCGTCAACTCGGGGTCGTCAACGCCATCATGGACCGCGCGCTGCTCGGCCACGGCTACGCCAAGTCGCCGCTCGACATGGCGTGCTGGGACCTGCTGGGCCAGGCGTCGGGCCTGCCGGTCAGCGAGTTGCTGGGCGGGCGCGACGGCGACGCCGTGGTGCTGTACCGCGCGATCAGCCAGGAAGCGCCCGAGCTGATGGCGGCGCGCATTGCCGGCTACCGCGCCGAGGGTTACACGCGGTTCCAGCTCAAGGTCGGGGGCACCGTCGAGGACGACATCGCCCGGATCCGCCTCGCCCGCGAGTTGCTCGACGCCGGCGAGGTGCTGGTCGCGGACGCCAACACCGGCTGGCTGATGCACGAGGCGGCGCGGGTGGTGGATGCGGTGGCCGACCTCGACGTCTACATCGAGCAGCCCTGCCTGGGTTACGCCGAGTCGCTCAGCATTCGCCGCCGCACCCGGCGCCCGTTCGTGCTGGACGAGAACATCGACGGCCTCGAGGCCCTGCTGCGGGCCCACGCGGATGCGGCGATGGACGTCGTCAACCTCAAGATCTCCAAGGTCGGGGGCCTCAGCAAGGCGCGCCAGATCCGCGACCTGTGCGTGGCGCTCGGTATTGCACTGACCATCGAGGACAGCTGGGGCGGCGACGTGGTGACGGCCGCCATCGCGCACCTCGCGCACTCCACGCCCGCGGCGTTGCGCTTCACCGCCACCGATTTCAACAGCTACGTCACGGTGCGCAATGCTCTCGGTGCGCCCGTGCGCGAACGCGGCGTGATGCGCGCCGGCACCGCACCGGGGCTGGGGGTCAGCGCCAACCGCGAGGTGCTGGGCGAGGCGCTGGCGAGCTACTCCTGAGACGGCGCGC
The DNA here is from genome assembly GCA_041623575.1 of Gammaproteobacteria bacterium. GTDB lineage: Bacteria > Pseudomonadota > Gammaproteobacteria > JAHELT01 > JAHELT01 > JAHELT01. The sequence goes on along the minus strand of JBFJWO010000125.1, from coordinate 7,406 downwards.
CCGCGGCCGGCCTCGACGCGAGCGCGACGGCGGCTCAGTTAGCGGCCGCGATACGACGCAGTTCGTGCAGGCCGCGCTCCAGCACTTCGCTGTCGCGCGGCGTCGCGGTGTAGACGACGTAGGCCGGGCGCTGGACTTCGGGGGCGCCCTCGACCCGATGCAGCTCGCCGCTGGCCAGCCGCGGCTCGACCACCCGCAACGGGAAATAGCCGGCGCCGCCCTGTTCGAGCACGTACTGCAGGCCCAGCGCGCCGAGGCCGACCGACACCGCCGGGCTGTCGAGCCCCGGAAAGGCGTCGCCGTGGGCGGCCCGGAACGAGTCGCCCCAGTCGACGAACACGTAGTCCTCGACCCAGCCCGCGCTCACCGTGCGCGCTTCGGTCGACACCAGCACCAGCGTCTCCTCGAGGAGGTCTTCGACCACCAGCCCGGGCTGGTGTCGCGGCTGGTACATCACACCGATGTCGAGCAGGCCGTCGGAGAGCTGACGCATCAGGCTGCTCGAGTAGTCGGCCTCGATGCGCAAAGCGAGCGCGGGCAGCAGCGCACGCATGCGCGGGATCCAGCGCAGGATCAAACGCTCCCACAGGCTCACCTGCATGCCGAGCGCCAGCACGCCCGTGTAGCCCTCCGGCAACGCGATCTCCTGGCGCGACTGCTGCCACAACTGCTCCATGCGCAAGGCGTACCGCCGCAGGCGCAGGCCGGCCGAGGTGAGCCGTGCCCCGGCGTGGCTGCGCTCGAACAGCCGCCGGCCGTAGCGCTCCTCCAGCGTCCTGATGCGGGCGCTCACGGTGGACTGGGTCACGCGCAGGTTCTCGGCGGCCTGGTTGAAGTTGCCGCAGCCGGCCACTTCCAGGAAGGTGCGCAGGTGTTCGATCTTCATGCTGGCGGACGGTAAGCGGCCCGGGTCGACGGTGGTAAGCGATCGGATTATACGATCGAACTGATCGGGAAAAGTCGATTTTCTAATGGACCGGCGTGAGGCAGAGTGGCCGCCATGTTGCGCGCCGGCCCGTCCCAGCCCGATCGTGCGCTCGCCGGAATCCTCATGCTGGTGGGCGCGCTGTTCCTGTTCGCCCTGCAGGACGTGGTCATCAAGTCCTTCGCCGAGCGCTACTCGGTGCTGCAGATCGTGTTCGTCCGCGGTGCGGTGGCGCTGGTGCCGATGCTGGCGGTGGCGCTGATCGCCAACCGCGGCCGGCTCGCGGTGGCCCGTCCGGGGCCGCTGCTGCTGCGCGGGTTGTTCGGCTTCTGCTCCTACCTCGGCTACTACATGGCGATCGCCGCGCTGCCGCTGGCCGAGGTGGTCACGATCGTCTTCACCGCCCCGGTGTTCGCCACCGTGCTCTCGGCGCTGCTGCTCGGCGAAGTGGTCGGCGCGCGGCGCTGGGCGGCGGTCGGGGTGGGCTTCGCGGCCGCGGCGCTGGTGGCCGGGCCGGCCGGCAGCCTGGCGGCGCTCGGTGTGGCGCTGGCACTGGCCGCGGCCCTGACCTACGCCGCGCAAAGCCTGATGACCCGGTACATCGGCGATGCCGCGCCGCCGTCGCTGATTTCGTTCTACGGCATGCTGGTGTTCGTCGCCGGCAGCGTCTGCGCCAGCCTGGTCGTGTGGTTGCTGCCGGCGACGCTCGTGACCGACGATCCGTCGCTGGCCTTCCTGCTGCGCGCCTGGGTGTGGCCCGCGCCCGGCGACCTCGCGCTGATGATCGCGCTGGGCATCAACGCGGCGGCCGGATTCTTCCTGCTGGCCAAGGCCTATCACGTCGCGCCGGTCAGCAGCGTGGCGCCCTTCGAGTACACCTTCGTGTTGTGGGCGGTGCTGTTCGGCTACCTCTTCTGGGCCGAGGTCCCGGCCGCGAACACCGTCGCCGGCCTGACGTTGCTGATCGGCTCGAGCCTGTACATCCTGCACCGCGAGTTGCGCCTCGCGCGCGCCGGGCGGGCGACGACGCGGGCCGGCGCGCGCACGGTGCTGCCGGCGCAGTCGGCGGTGCGCGCCGAGACGGCGGTTGCCCCGGCGCCGGGCGTGGTGCAACCGCGCGGGGATACGCTCGCCGCCTCACAGGCCGACACGGGTTCGCCGGCGGCCTGAAGCGCGGCGCCGCTCCATCGCGGCGGCGTACGCCGCTGTGGTACCGTGGCCGCGCCGGCACCCACGGCGCCGAACGCCCGCCGGCCGCTTTCCCGCCCACTGCTTCCCGGAGGACCCGTGAACCCGACCAAGATCGCCGACTGGAACGCCCTGCAACCGGCCGCGCCCGCCGCGGCGCTGGTGGCCAACGTAGACCTGGTGGTCATCAAGTGGGAGGACGGCTCCGACGTGTCGGTGCTCTACGGGCGGTGCCTGCACCGGGGCGCGTTGCTCGCCGACGGCCATGTGCGCGGCGACGACCTGATCTGCGGCGTGCACAACTGGGACTACCGCTACCGCACCGGGGTCAGCGCCTACAATCCGAGCGAAGCCCTGCACCGGTTCTCGGCCTGGGTGGAGGACGGCGCCGTGTGGGTGGACGCCGACGAGGTCGCGGCCTGGGAACGCGACAACCCGCAGCCCTACGACCGCGATGCCTACCTCGGGCAGTACGCGGACGTGCACGGCACGCCCGAGGAACCCTACACCGGCTACATCCACGAACTGGCGCGCAACGGCCTTGACCGGGTCGGGCACCACGGCCGCGTCGCGGCCATGGGGGTGCCGCGCGACCAGTTGCCGCGCTGGGAGCACATCCAGTTCGTCACCGCGCAACTGCACAAGGTGCCGCTGCTGGACGACGCGCCGGTGGCCACCGAGCTGGTGATCGGGCCGAACGCGCAGCGCCCGCTCGCGCTCGACATCCCGCTGTTCGTCTCCGACATGAGCTTCGGCGCCCTGTCCGAGGAGGCCAAGGTGGCGCTCGCCCGCGGCGCCGAGCGCGCGGGCACCGGGATCTGCTCGGGCGAGGGCGGGATGCTGCCCGAGGAGCAGGCCGAGAACGGCCGCTACTTCTACGAGCTGGCCTCGGCGCGGTTCGGGTTCTCCATGGACAAGGTCCAGCGCTGCCAGGCGTTTCATTTCAAGGGCGGGCAGGGCGCCAAGACCGGCACCGGCGGGCACCTGCCCGGTCACAAGGTGACCGGCAAGATCGCCGAGGTCCGGCGGCTGGCGCCCGGCACGCCCGCCATCAGCCCGCCGCGGTTCCCCGACTGGGTGGACTTCAGCCAGTACCGCGACTTCGCCGCCGAGGTACGTGACGCCACCGGCGGTATCCCGGTGGGCGTCAAGCTCTCCGCCCAGCACATCGAGCGTGACCTCGACGCGGCCTTCGAGATCGGCGTCGATTACGTGATCCTCGACGGGCGCGGCGGCGGCACCGGGGCGGCGCCGCTGCTGTTTCGCGACAATATCTCGGTGCCGACCATTCCGGCGCTGGCCCGGGCCCGCGCGCACCTCGACAAGTCCGACCAGGAGGGCGTGACCCTGATCATCACCGGCGGCCTGCGCAGCCCCGCCGATTTCACCAAGGCGCTGGCGCTGGGCGCCGACGGCGTCGCCCTCTCCAACGCCGCCATCCAGGCCATCGGCTGCCTGGGGATGCGCGCCTGCCACACCAACAACTGCCCGGTGGGGATAGCCACCCAGAAGCCGCACCTGCGCCAGCGTCTCGACGTCGAGCGCTCCGCGGTGCGCCTGCAACGTTTTTTCGAATCCGCGGTGCATCTCATGCAGGTCATGGCGCGCGCCTGCGGCCACGAGCGCCTGGCGGATTTCTCGCGCGACGACCTGACCACCTGGGACCGCGACCTCGCCTACCTCTCCGGCGTGCCTTACGGGGGCGTCGTCCCGATCTGAGCCCGCGGCGCCGGCGGCGGAGGTCGCCTGGCCGGGGCCGCCGTGCTCAGTCGTGCAGCTGCACGAACTCGAAATCGCCCGGCTTGTTGTCGATGTAGGTCTTGGGCGGTGCGATCCAGCTCGCGAACTCGCCCGGCGCCACGACCTGGTGCATCAACCCGTCGAGGAAACGCAGGTCCGCCTCGCTCGGCAGGAAGGTGTCGCGGCGGCGCTGCCAGTCGGCCTCGTCGATCAGTTGCCCCTGCGGGGTGACCGCGAGGCCGGCGAACTCGCCGACGCCGCGGTTGAACGCTACGTGCGGCAGGCGCAGCGTGCACTCGATGCCGGCGCCGGCGATGATCCGGTTCCAGCGCTCGACGCCTTTCTCGCAGTCCGCCACGTAGTCGTCGCGCAGGCGCGCGTTGATGGCGTTGAGCGCCGGCTCGGCGACGCTGCGGAACTCGCCGTCGACCAGGCGGGTGACCGGGTAGGTGCTGTCGGTGAGGCGGTGGTCGTCGTCGATGGCGGTTTCGCGAAAGCGTCCCTTGAGACCGGCGTTGAAATAGTTCGCCGCGTTGGCCGAGACCTCGGCGCCGAACAGATCCAGCGAGACGCTGAAGTGGAAGTTGATCTTGCGCTGGATGGTGCCGAGGTCGATCGCGCCGAGGCCGCGCACCGCGTCCGTCGCGTGCGGGTCGGTGATGCCGTTCTCGCGCATCGCGGCACAGGTGCGCTCGATGGTGCGCGCCACCCCGGTGGTGCCGACGAACATGTGGTGGGCTTCCTCGGTGAGCATGAAGCGGGTGGTGCGCGAGAGCGGGTCGAAGCCCGACTGCGCCAGTGACTCGAGCTGCATCTTGCCGTCGCGGTCGGTGAAGAAGGTGAACATGAAAAACGACAGCCAGTCGGGCGTGCGTTCGTTGAAAGCGCCGAGCATGCGCGGGCGGTCGGCGTCGCCCGAGCGGCGTTGCAGCAGCAGTTCCGCCTCCTCGCGCCCGTCGCGCCCGAAATACTTCTGCAGCAGGTAGACCATGGCCCACAGGTGGCGGCCTTCCTCGACGTTCACCTGGAAGACGTTGCGCATGTCGTAGAGCGACGGTGCGGTCCGGCCGAGGTGGCGTTGCTGCTCGACGGAGGCCGGTTCCGTATCTCCCTGCACCACCAGCAGGCGGCGCAGCATGGCGCGGTACTCGCCCGGCACCTCCTGCCACACGGGCTCGCCGCGATGCTGGCCGAAGGCGATGGTGCGGCCCTCCTCGGCCGGTGCCAGCAGGATGCCCCAACGGTAGTCGGGCATTTTCACGTAGCCGAAACGCGCCCAGCCGTCCTTGCTGACGCCGACCGCGGTGCGCAGGTACACCGGCACGTCCTGAAAACCTTCCGGGCCCATCTGCTTCCACCACTCGATGAAGCCCGGGTGCCAGCTCTCGAGCGCCCGCCGCAGCCGCCGGTCCTGCGCCAGGCCGACGTTGTTCGGGATCAGTTCGTCGTAGTCGACTTCGACGATCGGTTCGGCCATCGTGCGGTCCTCGGTCGGTGGGCTCGGGGGTCGGGCGCTCGCGGCGGCGCGGACGGGGCGTTGAGCGCTCGCGCGTAGCATGAATAGTGCGGCAACGATGTGCAACACGGTGCCAACCGCCGCACAGACCGGTGTCGCGCCGCGGTGTTAGCATGCGTTCGCCGATCCACCGGCCGGGCGCAATGCCGGGCGGCGGCGATACTTCGGGACCCTCGGGCGGTGCCCCCGCGCCCTCGCGGGCAGGGGTGGCGAGCATGAACAGGCGGTTCAGAATGGCCGACATGGGCGGGACTGGCGGCATCCCGGCAAGCCGACCGGCCGTGGCGGGATTCCTGCGGCGGGCCGCGGTCGGCCTTGCAGGCCCGGCACTGCTGGTGCTCGCCGGGCCGGTTGCAGCCAACGAGGACGGCGTCTACGACCTGTACTCCGCCGGCTGCACCGGTTGTCACACCGGCGGGGGCAATACCGCGATCGCCACGCTGCAGTTCTTCAACGGCAGCACGTACACCACGCTCTCCGGCGGTTCCAACATCAACAAGAGCAGCGCGCTGCGCCTGCGCCTGCAGACCAACGCCGCCAACGGCGGGTTCAACCTGCGCGTCAACCGCGGCACGATCACCAGCGGCAGCGACTCCTCGACCAACGCCAGCTTCCCCCGGCAACTCACCCACGACGACGTGGACAGCAACGGCCCTGGCGGCGGCAAGGAGGCGAGCGGCGGGTTCGTGGTCTGGGACTTCGACTGGTCGGGCACCAGCCTGAACAACGGCACCACGTTCGAGTTCTGCGCCAACCCGGTGGACGGCGACGGCTTCGCCGACGCCGGCGACGGTGACTCCGACTGCGAGTCGGTGACCGTGGACGTGGTCAACCGGGCGCCGATCGCGACCGACGACACCTTCACCGTGGTCGAGGACGACCCCGGCGAATCGCTGGCCGTGCTCACCGACGGCGTCAACGACAGCGACCCCGACGGCGACTCGTTCAGCATCACCGCCGTCGGCACGCCGAACAACGGCGGCAGCGTCAGCATCAACGGCAGCACCCTCACCTATTCGCCGGCCACGAACTTCGACGGCCCGACGGAGACCTTCACCTACACCATCGCCGATTCGGAGGGTGCGCAGGACTCGGCCACGGTCACGGTGACCATCACCCCGGTCAACGATCCCCCGACGATCACCCAGGGAACCACCATCGCCCGCACCACCAGCGACAACACGCCGCTCGGTATCGTGCTGAGCGCCGCCGAGGTCGACTCCGCCGACAACGTCGCCGCCACCCAATGGTCGTTGACCCAACCGGCCAACGGCACGGCGAGCCTGTCGGCCGCCACCGGGGCCTCTGTCACCGTGACCTACATGCCGGACCCGGGCTACGTCAACAGCGGCGGGCCCACCGACGACTTCACGGTGACGGTCTCCGACGGCAACACGCCCAACCCGAGCAGCACCAGCACGGTGCAGATGCGCGTGGACTTCGTCGACGACGCGCCGGTCATCGCCGACCCCGACGGCACCGACGACGGTGTGTACGCCATCACTATCGACGAGGACAACTCGCCGACAGCCTTCGCCCTCACGCTCACCGGCAGCGACGCCGACACGGGTCAGACCCTGACCTGGCGCGTGGCCACGCCCGCCTCCTCGGGCGTCGCCGTGGCGAGCGGCACCGGCACCTCGCAGGTCGTCGGCTACACGCCGGCGACGGACTTCTTCGGCAGCGACAGTTTCGTCGTGGAACTGTCCGACGGCACCGGCAGCGACCAGGACACCCTGCGCATCGACGTGACGGTCGACCCGCGCAACGACGCGCCTCTGGCCGTTGCCGACCCGGATTTCACCGTCGCGGTGGCGAGCACCGACAACGCCCTCGACGTGCTGGCCAACGACAGCGACCCCGAAAACGCCACCCTGAGCATCACTGCAGCGGGCGCCGCGAGTGCCGGCGGCACGGTGAGCGTCAACCCGACCAGCGACGGCCTGCTGTACACGCCGCCGGCGGATTTCGCCGAGCCGGCGCCGCTCGGCAAGACCGACACCTTCACCTACACGATCACCGACAACGACGCCACTG
>JBFJWO010000124.1:0-11058 GCA_041623575.1 Gammaproteobacteria bacterium | reverse complement strand
TACGATGCCATCGACGGCGAAACCAATGCGCGAACCCATTTGCTGCCCACGCAGTTGATACTCAGGGACTCGGCGTGACCTATTCGGGTGAAGGCTCGGTGAATCGTGGCGGACTCGCGGCCAGGGAGCTGCGCGCTGACGAGTTCATCCGCCGGGTATCGGTAGATCTCGTCCCGCTCCGGCGCGCGATAGATTCCGCGCCGTGAGTTATCGGATGTCGACTTCACCTGGCTCTCCCGACCAGGGCCGGGGTGCCAGCCACCGGTTGGGCAGATACCGCATCTCGGGTATCATGTCTCCCGCCAGCGCTCATGGGCCGATTCACTCGAGAACGACAACACAGCCCACGGCGTCACCCGACCGGTTCGAGCCAGGAGCGTAGCGGGTGATGAGTGTTACGCGCACGAGCCGCGCCGAGGGCCTTACCCGCATGGCGAATTTCCTCGCCGGTGCCGACGCCGAGTACATCGCCGGGCAGACCCGCTACGTCGCCGGTGGAAACCCGTTGAACTGACGAAGTCGGCATTTCACGCCGCCGGAAGACCGAAGCATGTCCAGCCGCAGTCCCGTCGCCCTCAAACAGGAAAACCTGCGCAACCTCGCAGAGGCAGTGCAGGCCCCGGACTACGATCGCCGAGGCGTCACCGAGAGCATCGTGCACATCGGCGTCGGCGGTTTTTTCCGCGCACACCAGGCCGTCTACGCAGACGACCTGCTGCGCCGGCCGGGCGACGAACAATGGGGATATTGCGGCATCGGCCTGCTGGCGCACGACGCCCGCATGCGCGACGCGCTGCGCGCGCAGGATTGCCTCTACACGCTGGTCGAGCGCAGCGCCGCCGGCGACCGGGCGCGGGTCATCGGATCGCTGTTGAATTACCTGCACGCGCCCGAGAACCCGGAGGCCGTGCTGGAAAAACTCGCATCGCCCGAGACCCGGATCGTATCGCTGACCATCACCGAGGGCGGCTATTACGTCAACGAGGGCACCGGCGAGTTCAACGACACCCACCCGGACATCGTCCACGACCTGCGCCACCCGCACCAGCCCCGGTGTTCGTTCGGCGTGATCGCCGAGGCACAGGACCGGCGCCGTAAGGCCGGGCTCGCGCCCGCCACCGTGATGTCCTGCGACAACCTGCAGCACAACGGCACCCTCACCCGCAGGATGTTCCTGGCGTACGCCGAGCGGCGCGACCCGGAACTGGCCCGCTGGCTCGGCGAGCACTGCGCGTTTCCCAACAGCATGGTGGACCGGATCACGCCCGCCACCACCGACGAGCACCGGGCGTTGGTGCGCGATGGCTTCGCGCTCGTCGACGCCTGGCCGGTGGTCACCGAGCCTTTCATGCAGTGGGTCATCGAAGACGAGTTTCCCGGCGGGCGCCCGGCCTGGGAAACCGTCGGCGCGCAGATGACCGCCGACGTGTTGCCCTACGAGAAAATGAAACTGCGCCTGCTCAACGCCAGCCACCAGGCGATGTGCTACATCGGCATGCTGGTGGGTCACGAATTCGCGCACGAGGCGATGGAAGACGCGCGGATTCGAGATCTCGTGCAGTCGATGATGGACGTCGAAGTGACGCCGCTCCTGGCGCCGCCGGCGGGCATAGATATCGACGCCTACAAATCGACCCTGATCGAGCGTTTCTCGAACCCGTCCATTCGCGATCAGCTGTCGCGACTGGGCACCGAAGGCTCGGCGCGGATTCCCGGTTTCGTGCTGCCCTCGATCGAAGATGCCCTGCGGCGCGGAACGCCCCTCAGGCTGCTGAGCTTCACGGTTGCTGCCTGGTTCCGCTACCTCGCGGGCGCCGACGACGCGGGACGCGAGCTGCCGATCAACGACCCGATGGCGGAGCGGTTGCAGGAGCACGCTCGCCGCGGCGGGCGCGATGCCAGCGTGCTGCTCGGCTTGCGCGAGCTGTTCGCAGAAGACCTCGCCCGTGCGCCGGCGTTCGCCGAGGAGGTAAGCCGTGCCCTGCAGAGTTTCTACGACGAAGGTGCCGAGGCGACGCTGGCTCGCTACATCGCGCCCTGACCTGCCCCCCACCCCCCGGAGAGTCCGCGCATGAACAATCAGCACCAGGACCGGCACATCAGTCTGTTGACCCGCAGGACGCTCGCCCTGGTGCTGGCCGGCGGGCAGGGCTCGCGGCTGCACGAACTCACCGAATGGCGCGCCAAGCCGGCCGTGTATTTCGGCGGCAAGTTCCGCATCATCGACTTTCCGCTTTCCAATTGCGTCAACTCGGGAATCCGGCGACTCGGCGTGCTTACTCAGTACAAAGCCCATTCCCTGATACATCACCTGGTCCACGGCTGGAGTTACTTCAAGGGCGAGCTCGGCGAGTTCCTCGAAGTGCTGCCCGCCTCGCAGCGTGTCGGCGGCGAGTGGTACCAGGGTACGGCCGATGCCATCTATCAGAACCTGGACATCATCCGAACGCACAAGCCGCAGTACGTGATGGTCCTGTCGGGCGATCATATCTACAAGATGGACTACGGGCCGATGCTGGCCGCGCACGCGGACCGCAAGGCCGACATGACCGTATCGTGCCTCGAGGTACCGCTGGCCGAAGCGGCGAACGACTACGGTGTGATGGGCGTCGACGACCAGCAGCGAGTCGTCGGCTTCGAGGAGAAGCCGGCTTCGCCCCAGCCCATTCCCGGCAACCCCGATCTCTGCCTGGCCTCGATGGGCAATTACGTGTTCGACACGGAGTTCCTCTACGACGCGCTCATCGCCGATGCCGACGACGAGAGCTCCGCGCACGATTTCGGCAAGAACATCATTCCGGCGCTGATAGGCAAGCACCGCGTGTTCGCCTATCCGTTTCGCGACCTGCGCACCGGTGAGCGCGCCTACTGGCGCGACGTCGGCAACCTCGATGCGTTCTGGAAGGCCAACATGGAACTGATGGCCGTGACCCCCGAGCTGAATCTCTACGACGACGAGTGGCCGATCCTGACCAACCAGGCACAACTTCCACCCGCCAAGTTCGTCTTCAACAACGACGACAGGCGGGGGATGGCGACCGACTCCATGGTCTCGGGCGGCTGCCTGATCTCGGGCGCGAGAATCGATCGCTCGCTGCTGTTCTCCAACGTGCGCGTGCACTCCTACGCCGACGTGCGCGACACCGTCATCCTGCCCGAAGTGGACATCGGCCGCGGCGCCCGCGTCAGGCGTGCCATTCTCGATCGCGGTTGCCGCATACCCGAGGGCATGGTGATCGGCGAGGACCACGAGCAGGACCGGGCGCAGGGCTTTCGGATCAGCAAGGACGGGATCGTGCTGGTGACGCCGACCATGCTCGGCCAGCCCATCCACTTCATGCGCTGAAGGTACGGATCGTGCCAACGCTGCTCGAAGAGTGGCAACTCGTCGCGCTGGCGGAAGGCCGTTGCGCCGATCCCTTCGCGCTGCTCGGCCCGCACCTTCTCGGCGAGGCGGTGTGGGTCCGCGTGCTGCTGCCGGGCGCCCTGCGCGTCGAGGTCGTCGATAGCGACGGCGCGGTAGCGGGCGAACTCGTGCGCGAGCACGCCGTCGGCATCTACGCCGGGGCGACTTCGCTCACCGGCCGCGATCGTGCGTACCGACTGCTCGTCACCTGGACCGGCGGGCGGCGTGAACAACTCGACGACCCCTACCGGTTCGCACCCTTGCTCGGCGAGCAGGACATCTGGTATCTCGCCGAGGGCACCCATCGCCGACCGTGGACCGTGATGGGCGCGCACCCAAGCCGTTACGAGCACGTCGACGGAGTGCGTTTCGCCGTCTGGGCGCCCAACGCCGACAGCGCCTGCGTCATCGGGGATTTCAACGCCTGGGATACCCGGCGCCATCCCATGCGCAAGCGGCCTCAGTGCGGCGTGTGGGAGTTGTTCGTGCCGGGCGTCTCCGGCGGCGCCCGTTACAAGTTCGCGCTGCGCGGATCGGGCGGCACGCAGTTGCCGGACAAGTCCGATCCGTTCGCCTTCCACGCACAGCAACGACCGGAAACGGCTTCCATCGTCGCGGCCCTGCCACCGCCGCCGCAACCGCTGGCGGGAACGGCGCAATCCGATCCGGCCGCGCCGCTGACGATCTACGAGGTCCACGCCGGCTCGTGGCGCCGTGACCCGAACGATGCCGGCCGCTTCCTGTCCTGGTCGGAGCTGGCGCCGCAACTCGCCGAGTACGCCGTGGCGATGGGATTCACCCACGTCGAGCTGCTGCCGGTCAGCGAACACCCGTTCGACGGCTCCTGGGGTTATCAACCGACGGCGCTCTACGCACCGACGTCGCGCCATGGCAGTCCGGCCGACTTCGCCGGGTTCGTCGACACGCTGCACGCTGCCGGCATCGGCGTCATCCTCGACTGGGTTCCGGCCCACTTTCCGGACGACGCTCACGGCCTGGCGCGCTTCGACGGCACCTGCCTGTACGAGCACGCCGACCCGCGCCAGGGCAGGCACCCCGACTGGGGGACCCTGATCTACAACTTCGGCCGGCGCGAAGTGCGCAACTTCCTGGTCTCCAACGCCCTGTACTGGCTGGAAGTGTTCGGCGTCGACGGGTTGCGGGTGGACGCGGTCGCCTCGATGCTCTACCTCGACTACAGCCGCGCGCACGACGAATGGGTGCCGAACCGTTTCGGCGGCCGCGAGAACCTGGAGGCCGTCGACTTCCTGCGCGAGGTGAACGCGGCGGTGCGCGAGCAACACCCGAACGTTCTGATGATCGCCGAGGAGTCGACCGCCTGGCCCGGCGTCACCAGCGACCCCGCAAGCGGCGGGCTGGGGTTCCACTACAAGTGGAACATGGGCTGGATGAACGACACCCTGGAGTACATCTCGCGCGACCCGATCCATCGCAAGTACCATCACGACGAGCTCACGTTCGGTTTCACCTACGCCCACAGCGAACGGTTCGTCCTGCCCCTGTCCCACGACGAGGTCGTGCACGGCAAGCAACCGATGCTCGGCAAGATGCCCGGCGACGAGTGGCAACGCTTCGCTCACCTGCGCGCCTATTACGCGTTCATGTACGCACACCCCGGGAAGAAACTCCTGTTCATGGGTCTGGAGTTCGCACAGACGCGCGAGTGGAACCACGATCGAGCGCTGGACTGGCACCTGCTGGAGCAACCGCGCCACGCCGAGACACAGCGACTGGTGCGCGATCTCAATCACCTGTACCGCGAACTGCCCGCGCTGCATACCGGCGATGCGAACGCATCGGGTTTTCAGTGGATAAGCGGCGCGGACGCCGACCACGCCGTGATCGCTTTTCTGCGCAAGACGCCGGGCGGCGAGGACCTGGTCGTGGCCGTGTGCCACTTCACGGCGGTGCCGCGCCCCGGCTATCGCGTCGGCGTGCCGCGGCCGGGACGCTACGCGGAACGCATGAACAGCGACGCGGCCGTCTACGGCGGCAGCGACGTCGGCAACCTGGGCAGCGTCGAAGCGCAACCCGTGCCCTTTCACGGTTTCCCCTGTTCGCTGTCACTGACCTTGCCGCCGCTCGCCACGCTGCTGTTCGAGTGGCAGGGATGAGCGCCCGGAGCACGCCGAACCCCTGATCGCGCGACCCGCACGCACGCGCGGGCGCAAACCGCAGACTCCGTGCAACGCTTTCGTGCCGGCTGGACGCTGCCCGGACGACACTGTAACGTTCGAGGCCTGTCATCCACACTCGCCACCAAGGACGCCGACCATGTCCGGGCCACCCGACATGCTGTTGATCCTCTCCGACCAGCATGCGCGACGCGTGACCGGGGCCTACGGCAACGACGTCGTGGCGACGCCCGCCCTCGACCGGCTGGCCGCCTCGGGCGTCACCTTCGACAACGCGTACTGCGCGTCGCCGATCTGCGTGCCGAGCCGCATGTCCATGCTCACCGGGCAGTGGCCCTGCGACCAGGGCTGCTGGACCCTGACGGACATGCTCGGCTCGGATCGCCCCACGTACGCGCACGCGCTCGGCGCCGCCGGGTACCGTACGGTGCTGGTGGGACGGCTGCACGCCATCGGTCCCGACCAGCATCACGGTTTTTGCGAACGCACCAGCGGCGAGGCCGGCACCAACTGGCCGGGCGGACCGCGCCAGGCGCTCGGCGTGCTGGACGGTGCGCAGGCACCCGGGCGGGCCAGCCTCGAGAACGCCGGCGCCGGGCAGAGCGTCTACGAGGTCGTCGACGAGTCGGTGACCCGCGAGGCCGAGGCCATGCTCGCACGCCTCGCGGCCGAGCGACGGGCGGGCGACAGCCGGCCGCTGCTGGTCGTCGTCGGCCTGCTGTTGCCGCACTGCCCGTTTGTCGCGCGCCGCGCGGACTACGACCTCTACCGCGACCGGGTGCCGCCGCCTGAAACCCCGCACGCCGACGCGGATCACCCGCTGCTGCAGGCGTGGCGCAAGGCTGCCGGAATCGATGCGCCCGGGGCGGCAGCGATTGCCCGTGCGCGGGCCGCCTACTACGGCCTGGTCACCGCGCTCGATCGCATGATCGGGCGACTGCTGGACGCGTTCGCCGCGCACGGTTTTGCCGGCAGCGGCCTGGTCGCCTACACATCCGACCACGGCGAGATGCTCGGCGAGCACGGGCTGTGGTGGAAGAACTGCTTCTACGAGGACGCGGTCACCGTGCCCCTGATCCTGTCCTGGCCCGCGCGCCTTCCGCCGCGCACGCGCTGCCGGCACGTGGTGAATCTCGCCGACGTCGGCGCGACCCTGATCGACGCCGGCGGCGCGCCGGCGTTGCCTCGCAGCCGCGGACGCTCGTTGCTCCCCATCGCCTCGCAGCCGCGGGCGCACTGGGTGCAGGAGACGTTCAGCGAGTACGTGACGGACGCTTTCTCCGCTTTCACCGGCCCGCGCCCGGTGCAATCCAGGATGTTTCGCTCGGGCTCGCACAAGCTGGCGTTCTATCACGGTCACCGCCCGCAGCTCTTCGACCTCGACGACGACCCCGAGGAGCGCAACGACCGGGCCGACGACCCGGCCTGCGCCGAGATCCGCGAGGCGCTCACCGCGCGGGTGCTGGAGGGCTGGCACCCCGAGGCCATCGCGGCCGAGCTCGACGCCCGGGGCCGCGAGAAGCAGGTGCTCGCGGCATGGACCCGCGCCGTTCGACCCGCGAGCCCCTACCAGGTCGAGACACGGGGCGAGGACAACTGGCTGGAGGACGATGTGTGAGCAAACGCAAGACGGTGCTGGTGATCGAGTGCCAGCAGGAGGTCTCTTCGTTCAACCCCGTGCCGAGCCGCTACGAGCAGTTCGCGATCGACTCGGGGGAGGCGTTCGCCGCGGCGAGGCGCGACACCGGCACCTACGTCGGCGGCGCGCTCGAGGTGCTCGAAACGGACCGGCGCCTCGACGTGATCCCGGTCATCGGGGCGCTGGCGTGCAGCGCGGGCGAGCTGGCGGGCGCCGACTATGCGCGCCTGCGCGAGGAGATCCTGGCCGCGCTGCAACCGCTCGCGGCGTCGGCCGATGCGGTCTATTTCGCCTTGCACGGGTCCATGGCCGCGCAGGGCGAGCTCGACCCCGAGGGCGACCTGCTAGCCCGCGCCCGGGCGCTGTGCGGCGCCCACGTGCCGTTCGTGATGTCGCTGGATCTGCACGGCGTTCCGACCGCGCGGATGCTGGCCTTGTGCCCCGCCGTCGCGGCGCTGCACACCTACCCGCACGTCGACCTGGCCGACACCGGCAGGCGCGCCGCACGCTTGCTGCAGAAAGTGCTGTTCGAAGGCGCCCGGCCGGTCGCGGCGCGCGTGCGCCTGCCGATGCTGGTTCGCGGTGACGAGTGCAAGACCGAGACCGGGCTCTACGGGCGCTTCATCGACCGGGCGAAGGCGCTCGAGGCCCGGCCCGGCATCCTCGCCGCCAGTCTGTTCATCGGCAATCCGTTCACCGACGTGCCGGAACTGTGCACCCAGGCGATCGTGGTCGCCGACGGCGACGAGGCGCTGGCCGCGCGCGAGGCGCTCGGGCTCGTCGACGGGCTGTTCGAGCAGCGCGCGAACATCCAGGCAAAGCTGGTCTCGCTCGAAAGCGCGATCGCCGAGGCGCGGGGGCTGGCCGGCCCGATCGTGTTCACCGATGCCGCCGACGCGCCGAGTTCGGGCGCCACCGGGGATTCCAACCTGATCGTGCGGGGCCTGCTGGCGTCGGGCTTCGCCGGCTCGATCCTGGCGCCCGTCACCGACGCACCGGCGGTGGCCGAGGCCCACCGGCTCGGCGTCGGTGCCAGCGCCCGGTGGCGCATCGGCGGCAGTCTCGATCCGCGCTTCGAGCCGCTGGAGATCGAAGCGCGGGTGGCGCTGCTCGGCGACGGGCGTTACGTGCTCGAGAGCTGGGGCACGCGGGAGAATGCCGGGCGCACGGCCGTGCTGGAGGCCGGTCGGCTGACCCTGGTCGCGACCTCGCAGCCCGTGTCGCTGTTCGACCGTTCGCTGTTTCTCGCCCACGGCCGCGACCCGCGCCGTTTCGACGCCATCGTCGTCAAGTCGCCCCACTGCCAGCCGCAGTTCTTCGACGACTACGCCTCGCGCAACTTCAACGTCGACGTGCCGGGCTCGACCAGCGCCAACCTGCCGACCCTGGGGCACACGCGCTGCGTCCGGCCCATCTACCCGCTCGACCCGGACACGACCTTCGAGCCGGTGGTGGAATCGTTCGCCGGTTAGCCGAACGCCACCGACTCACTGCGCCCCGGACCGGGAACGCTCCTGCACGGCGCGGCGCACGTCGGCGGCCAGCGTGACGCCGACCTCGTCCCCGAGCTCGCGCGCGTGCGCCTGCATGGCGTCGGCAAGGCCGGCGATCACGGTTGACTGGTCGGGAATGTGCCGGTAGCGCTCGAACCCCGGGTCGGGCCGGGGCGTGAGGAAGATGTCCAGTTCCTCCTCCGGGTCGCTGTGCAGGTCGTAGAGCTCGTGCTGGCCGGTTGTCGAGGCGATCAGCTTGTGCCGCTCGCCCCGCACGCAGCGCTGCTCGATGCGGCTGACGTGCGTGACGTTCTGCACGTAGTAGGTTTCCCGCCATCCCGACGCGGGCTCGCCCGCGAGGAGCGCGCGCAGGCTGCGCCCGTGCATGTGACCCGGCACCGGCAGGCCGGCATAGTCCAGCAGGGTCGGGGCGAGGTCCTGCAGCCCGACCGGTCGCGCGCAGACCGCCTGCGCCGCAACGCCGGGCCCGGCGACGACCATCGGGATACGGATGGCGTCGTCGTAGCAGACGAACTTGTGCTCGCCTTCGCGCCGGTACAGGAAGGTGTCGCCGTGATCGGCGTAGTAGACGACGATCGTGCGCTCGGCGAGGCCGGTCTCGGCGAGTGCCGCCGTGATGCGCCCGGTGCAGTGGTCGAGCGCGGAGACCGCGGCGTAGTAGCCGGCGAACGGCACGCCCCTGCCGCGATACGGGGCGTAGAACCGCTCCGGCGCGGTGTAGGGATCGTGCGGCGGGTAGTAGCCCTGCACCAGGATGAACGGCTCGCCGGTGCCGGCGGCCTCGTGCAGGAACGCGACCGCGGCATCGGTCTGGCGCTCCGGGCGGTAGACCCCGTCCTGGCGCCCGTCGATCCAGTGCCCGCGCCGCGAATTGAAACACTGCTCCCACACGTCGAAGAACGAAGGCTGCTGCTCGCCGAGGTGCCACTTGCCGATGTGGGCGGTGCGATAGCCGGCCCGGCGCAACAGTTCGAACACCGTCGTCTTCTCGCGCGCGACCGTCTCGAAGGCGTTGGCGATGCCGTAGACGTTGTCGATCAGACCGTGGGCGTGGGGATATACCCCGGTCCACATGGTGGCGCGCGCCGGGGTGCACACCGGCCAGGGTGTCAGCGCGTGCGTGAAGCGCGTGCCCCGCTCGGCCAGCGCGTCGACGTGCGGGCTCTCGACGAAACAGTTGCCGTAGCAGCCGAGCGAATCGGTGCGCTGCTGGTCGGCCATGACGAGAACGAAGTTCACGCGCTCGGTGTTCATGCTGCACTCTCCGTCAATGGGTTGGGCGCCGCGGGGTCGTAGAGATGGCACGCCACCGAATGGCCGGCGCCGAGCGGGTGGGCGAGCGGCGCCTCGCTGCGGCAACGTGCGAACGCGTGGCGGCAACGGGTGTGGAAACGACACCCCGGCGGCGGATTGGCCGGGCTCGGCACGTCGCCTTCGATGGGCCGGTAGCGGCGCCGCCCGGCACGGGGCACCGGCACCGCTTCGAGCAGACCGCGCGTGTAGGGGTGCGCCGGGTGCTGGAACAACTCGCGCTTGCCCGCCACCTCGACGATCTCGCCGAGGTACATGACCGCCACGCGGTCGCAGATATGGCGGATCACGCCGAGGTCGTGCGAGATGAACAGGTAAGTAAGCCCCAGTTCGCGCTTCAGGTCCTGCAGCAGGTTGATGATCTGCGCCTGGATGGAGACGTCGAGCGCGGACACGGCCTCGTCGCACACCAGGAAATCGGGATTCAGCGCCAGCGCACGGGCGATGCAGATGCGCTGGCGTTGCCCGCCCGAGAACTCGTGTGCGAAACGGCGCGCGTGGTAGTCGGCGAGGCCCACCAGGCCCAGCAGCTCCGAGACCCGCGCCCGCCGCTCGGCGGCGCTGCCGACCCGGTGCACCAGCAGTGGCTCGCCGATGATCTCGGCGACCGTGAGCCGGGGGTTGAGCGAGCCGAAAGGGTCCTGGAAGACGATCTGCATGCGCCGGCGCAGCGCCCGCCGGGCGCTCGCGTCGAGCGCCACTATGTCCTGGCCGTCGAACAGGACCTGGCCCGAAGTGGGCTCGATCAGGTGCAGCACGAGCCGCCCCGTGGTCGTCTTGCCGCAGCCCGACTCGCCGACCAGCCCGAGCGTTTCCCCGCGCGCCACGGAGAACGACACGCCGTCCACGGCGCGGATCACGGCGGGGGGCGTGAACAGGCCCGCGCGCCGCCGTCCCCGGAAGTGCTTCACCAGCGCGCTGACACGCAGCAGCGGCACTTCTCCGTGGGCTTCGGCACTCATCCGGGCGCGTCCGAGTAGCCGGTGTGACGGATGCAGGCGGCGAAATGACCGGGGCGCAGTTCGCGCAGCG
>JBFJWO010000123.1:0-11165 GCA_041623575.1 Gammaproteobacteria bacterium | reverse complement strand
GGCTACCGGTTCACCCTGGCGCGCGACGCCTGACCCGCGGGCGGGCGCGGGCGCGTGGCCGGCACATGAACTCGCTCAAGACACGCCTGTTGCTGGCGAGCCTGCTGGTGCTGGCGGTCTTCGTGGGTCTCACCGGGCTGGCGCTGGAACGGGCGGTGCACGAGCGCGCGTTGAGCGCCGAGGAAGACCGCCTGCAGGGACTGGTGTACGGCCTGCTCGGCGTGATGGACATCGAGCGCAACGCGGTGCGCGTGGCGCTCGAGGAGTTGCCCGAGCCACGCCTGCAGCAACCCGACTCCGGCGTGTACTCGGTATTGCTGGACGGCGCCGGCGTCGAGCGTTGGCGCTCGCCCTCCTACCTGGGGCGCCTGCCGGATGCGCTGGCCGGCGATCTCCCGCCGCTGGGCGAGTGGCGCTTCACCTACCTGCGCGAGGCGGCGCCGGCGTTCGGCCTGGCCTTCACCCTGCGCTGGCTGAGCGGCGAAACGGCAGCCGAGGACGCCGGGCGCTACCACCTGCTGGTGCTGCGCGAGGCCGGCAGCTTCGAAAGCCGCCAGGGGAGATTCCAGCGCACGCTGTGGACCTGGCTGGTGGTCTCGGCGGCGCTGCTGACCGGCGTGCAGTTCCTGGTACTGCGCTGGGGGCTCGCGCCGCTGCGCCTGCTGGCCCGCCAGGTCGGCGAGATCGAGGCCGGGCGGCGGCGCAGCGTCGAGGGTCGCTACCCGGGCGAGTTGCGCGGCGTCGTCGACGGCCTGAACGCCTTGCTGGCGCACGAGGAACGCCAGAAGACGCGCTACCGCAACGCCCTGGGCGACCTCGCCCACAGTCTCAAGACCCCGCTGGCCGCGCTCAGGAGCCTGTGCGAAAGCGGTCCGGGCAAAGCGACGCCGGAGCGCGTCGACGAGCAGGTGGCGCGCATGGACGACATCGTGCGCTACCAACTCAACAAGGCCGCCGCCGCCGGGACCCGGGCGCTTGCCCAGCCGGTGGCGCTCGAACCGCTGGCCGGCAAGATCGTGGCGGCGCTCGGCAAGGTCTACCGGGACAAGGCCATCGATTTTCGCCTCGACGTGCGCGCCGAGGCGGTGCGCGCCGACAGCCAGGACCTGCTCGAGATTCTCGGTAACCTGCTCGACAACGCGGCCAAGCACTGCCTGGGCCGCGTGGCATTGCGCGCCGAGCGGGTGGCGCAGGGGACGCGCCTGGAGGTGGACGACGACGGTGAAGGGTTTCCGCCGGATGCCGAGCGATTGCTGGCACGCGGGGCGCGTGCCGACACACGTCACGCGGGACAGGGTCTGGGGCTGGCCATGGTGGCGGAGATCGTCGCCGCCTACGACGGGGCGTTGCGACTGGAGCGCTCGTCCTGGGACGGTGCGCGGGTGGTGGTGACGCTGCCCGGCTGAGCGGCGCGGGCTCCGGCTCGCTCTGGTGCCGGCAGCGTCCGTTACCGGCGGCGCACAGGCGCCGCGCTCACGGGTCGCCGGGCCGCCAGACCCCGTAGGCTTCCTGTGCCTGGGGCTGCTGCTGGCGCTGTTGCTGAAGCACGTCGCGCATCACGTGCTGCGCGAATGCTGCGAGTTCCTCGAGCAGTTCCTCACGCTGCGCCGCGTCGCCGCCGTTTTCCAGCGTGGCCACAGTGAAACCCAGCGTTGCCGCCAGATACTGGGCGGCCACGCCGCCGTCGCTGGCCTGCGGGTCGTGTTGCTGCAGCGCGCCGTGCAGGGCGTCGATCAGTTGCATCGAGAGTTGGAGTTGCGCCATGGCCGGTGGTCCCGAAAAAAGGCCATTGTACTTGTGCCGGGCAGGGCGCGTCTCGCGCGCCGGGCGGGGTCAGTCGATGCGTTCGATCGAGCGCAGGCGGTGCTCGCCGTCGTAGGTGATGGCGAAGCGACCGTACAGGCCGGCGTGGCTGACGAATCGGCGCATGCTGCTGGCCGGCAGCTGCAGGACGTTGCCGTCGCTGGCCCGCACCCGGATGCAGGCCGCCTGGCCGCGATAGTGGCGCATCAGTTCCGCGGCCTCGATCGCCAGTCGAAACTCGACGCGCGCTACTGCCGGGCGGTGCTGGTCCCCGTCCACTTGGCGCGGCTGTCCTTGTCCGGCGCCATGTTGCTGCGCACCGGGAACAGGTTGACGGTGAGCGCGGCAGTCGCGTTGACGAACGGGTCCTGCCGGTTCTCGTCGCAATGCTCGTCGAGCCAGCGCACGGCCTTGTCGAATTCCTGTTGGCCGAGGATGTTGTAGGTGTTGGCGACGATCAGGTTGAACGCGGACAGGTAACCCTGCACCCACTCACTGTAGCGCTGCTGCTCGCGTCCCCCGCGCTGGCGGGCACGCAGGTAGGTCTCGCAGGTCTCGCCACCGACGCTGAAAACGGCGAACTCCCCGTCCACGTCCTTGGCGCCGGCCGGCGCGCCGGGCAGTGTTACCAGCAGGAAAAGGAAAACGATCTTGCGCATGCTGCCCCCCGTTTCGCGGAGGGTAGCGGCCTGGCCGGCCGACTCCTTTAGTGCCCGCGCCTGCTCAGGCGTCGTAGATCTTGGCCGCCAGTTCCGCGCGGGTGTAGAAACGCCCGTCGCGGACGAACCCGGCCACCACCGAATCGCGGATGGCGGCGACCGAGCCGCCGCGATCGCGGGCCAGCACCCAGTCGGCCGGCAAGCCGTCGAGCAGGTGGACCATCGCCGGCGAGCCGTCGGCGTTCATCGACAGGTGGGTCTCACCCGTTACCGCGTCCTGAAAGGCCGGCAGGAAGTTGCGTGCGGCGTTGTTCGTACTCACGCCGAGGGTGCCGCTGTAGGCGACGTTCTCGTCGTCCAGATCCTGGCGGGTGAATGCCCCGAGCAGGGTATGTTCCTGACTGTTCATTGCACTCGTGTTCCGTTGGTCGCCGGCGGTTTTCCGATTGAGACTCGACCGTGCAAGTTAGGGGCCGGGTTGGCGTCCGGCTGAGAAAAAAAACGCGAACTGCGTCCCAGTTTGGCTACTGCGAGGGCGCAACGAACCCGCAGCCGGGCCTTCGCGACGCATCCGGCGCGAGCCCGGCGCGGGCGCCCGGCGCCGGCGGCGCTCAAATACCGGCCAGCGCGAGGTACAGCCCGGTGATCAGCGCGATGAGGGCGGGGACCAGCAACAGCCGGTCCGCCAGCTCTCGGTGTTCGCGCAGGTCCAGGCGGCCGTGACGAGGCTGGAACATGGCAAGGGTCCGTGGGTGGTCGGTCGGAGGCGGGCGGCGAGGGCGGGCCCGCTCAGCGCAGCCAGTGGCGGCGCGCGGCGCGGCGCTCCGGCCCGGAATAGTCCCGGCTGACGGCGGTGCTCAGGGCGCGCAACTGCGGTTGCGGGGCCGCCAGTGGGCCGATCGGCGACGGCACCCCGGCGAAGTTCGGCTCGGAGAGCATGTGCGCGCTGCCGCACACGGGGCAGCGGTGCCAGCGCAGCACACTGCGGGTGGTTGATTCCTGGCGGATCAGTTCCATCGACGACCGGCAATGGCTGCATTTCATATCAGTCGACCCTCATCGGATGCCGCGCCCGGCACGGGCGCGTGCGTGCGTTGACGAATCTGGCTCCACCCCGGTCAGTCCCAGCTGAGGGCCCCGCCGGTCTGGTATTCCGTCACCCGGGTCTCGAAGAAGTTCTTCTCCTTCTTGAGATCGAGGATCTCCGACATCCAGGGGAACGGGTTGGACACCCCGGAGTATTGCTCGCCGATACCGATCTGCGCGCAGCGACGGTTGGCGATGAACTTGAGATACTCCTCGAACATCGGCGCATTGAGGCCCAGGATGCCGCGCGGCATGGTGTCGAAGGCGTACTGTGTCTCCAACGCCACGGCGTCACGGATCATGTCGGCGATCTCGTCCTTGAACGCGTCCGTCCACAGGTGCGGGTTCTCGATCTTGATCTGGTTGATCACGTCGATGCCGAAATTCATGTGCATCGACTCGTCGCGCAGGATGTACTGGAACTGCTCGGCGACGCCGGTCAGCTTGTTGCGCCGCCCCATCGAAAGGATCTGCACGAAGCCGACGTAGAAGAAGATGCCCTCGAAGATCACGTAGAAGGCGATCAGGTCACGCAGCAGCCGTTGGTCGGCCTGTGGCGTGCCGGTGTGGAAATCCGGGTCGCCGAGGCTGCGCGTGTACGGCAGGGCCCATTCGGCCTTGCGTGCCACCGCAGGCAGCTCGCGGTACATGTTGAACACTTCGCCCTCGTCGAGGGCAAGCGATTCGACGCAGTACTGGTAGGCGTGCGTGTGCAGGGCTTCCTCGAAAGCCTGGCGCAGCAGGTACTGGCGACATTCCGGGTTGGTGATGTGCCGGTACACGGCCAGCACCAGGTTGTTGGCGACCAGCGAGTCGGCGGTCGAGAAGAAGCCCAGGTTGCGTTTGACCACGGTGCGCTCGTCCTCGGTCAGACCGTTGGGGTCCTTCCACAGGGCGATGTCCGCGGTCATGTTGATTTCCTGCGGCATCCAGTGATTGGCGCAGCCGTCGAGGTATTTCTGCCACGCCCACTCGTACTTGAAAGGCACCAGCTGGTTGAGGTCGGCGCGGCAGTTGATGACGCGCTTGTCGTCGACGTGGACGCGGGCGGCACCCATCTCGATGGCCTCGAGGCCGGTCGCGCCGCCGTGCGGATCGGTGTCCAGCGCCGGCTCGCCGGGTATCGCGGCCGGCACCGGCGGCGGCGCTACGGGCGGCTGCTCGAGTGCGGTCACGGCGGCCAGTGCCGGCGCGGTCGGTTCACGACGCGCCTGCAGGCCGCCGATCGGGTCGTCCCAGTTCAACATCCGTCTTCTCCCCTGGTGGTTCCGGCGCCCGGCCTACTGGCAGGCCTCGCAGTCGGGATCGAGAATCGAGCAGGCCTTGGGCTCGTTCCCGGTCGTGTTGCTGACTGCGTTCAGGCGGTTGGCGCGATCGGTGCTCATGGTGCTCTTCTCGACGTGGGTGGCGCCCATCGAGCGCAGGTAGTAGGTGGTCTTGAGCCCGCGCACCCACGCCAGCTTGTAGAGGTTGTCCAGCTTCTTGCCGTTGGGCTCGGCCATGTAGAGGTTCAGCGACTGCGCCTGGTCGAGCCATTTCTGGCGCCGCGAAGCCGCTTCCACCAGCCAGCGCGGATCGACTTCGAACGCCGAGGCGTAGAGCGCTTTCAACTCCGGGGTCAGGCGATCCACCGGCTGCACGCTGCCGTCGAAATACTTGAGGTCGTTGACCATCACCGCGTCCCACAAGTCGGCCTGCTTGAGGTCCTCGACCAGGTAGGGGTTGATCACCGTGAACTCGCCCGAGAGGTTCGATTTCACGAACAGGTTCTGGTACGTGGGCTCGATCGACTGCGAGACGCCGCAGATGTTGGAAATGGTCGCGGTCGGGGCGATGGCCATGGTGTTGGAGTTGCGCATGCCGGCGCGCACGCGCTCGCGCAGGCTGTCCCAGTCGAGGGTCGCCGAGCGGTCGACGTCGAAAAAGCCGCCGCGGTCCGCCTCCAGGCGGTCCAGGGAGTCGATCGGCAGCACGCCTTCGCTCCACAGCGAACCCTCGAAGGAGGCATAGGCGCCGCGCTCCACGGCCAGGTCGGCGGAGGCGCCGATCGCGTAGTAGGCGATCGCCTCCATCGAGCGGTCGGCGAACTCCACGGCCTCCTCGCTGGCGTAGGGGATTCGCAGCTTGTACAGCGCGTCCTGGAACCCCATCAGGCCCAGGCCCACCGGGCGGTGACGCAGGTTGGAGCGCCGCGCCTTGGCGACGCTGTAGTAGTTATAGTCGATGACGTTGTCGAGCATGCGCAGCGCCGTGGTGACGGTGCGCTCGAGCTTGGCGTGATCGATGCCGTTCTCGTCCACGTGCGCGGCCAGGTTCACCGAGCCGAGATTGCACACGGCGATCTCCTCGTCGGAGGTGTTCAGCGTGATCTCGGTGCACAGGTTCGAGGAATGCACCACGCCGACGTGCGACTGCGGCGAGCGCAGGTTGCACGGGTCCTTGAAGGCCATCCACGGATGGCCCGTCTCGTAGAGCATGCCGAGCATCTTGCGCCACAGGTCCTGCGCCTTCATGCGCTTGAAATTGCGGATCTCGCCGCGCGCGGCCTTGGCTTCGTACTCGCAGTAACGTTGCTCGAACGCCTTGCCGTAGAGGTCGTGCAGGTCGCCGGTCTCGTCCGGCGAGAACAGGGTCCAGTCGGCGTCCTCGCTGACCCGCTTCATGAACAGGTCCGGGACCCAGTTGGCCGTGTTCATGTCGTGGGTGCGGCGGCGGTCGTCGCCGGTGTTCTTGCGCAGCTCGATGAACTCCTCGATGTCCTTGTGCCAGGTCTCGAGGTAGGCGCACATCGCGCCCTTGCGTTTGCCGCCCTGGTTGACGGCGACCGCCGTGTCGTTGGCGACCTTGAGGAAGGGCACGACGCCCTGCGACTTGCCGTTGGTGCCCTTGATGTGCGCGCCCATCGCGCGCACGCGCGACCAGTCGTTGCCCAAGCCCCCCGCGTACTTCGAGAGCATCGCGTCGTCCTTGACCGATTCGAAGATCCCGTGCAGATCGTCCGGCACCGTGGTCAGGTAGCACGAGGAGAGCTGCGGGCGCAGGGTGCCCGAGTTGAACAGCGTCGGCGTGGAACTCATGAAGTCGAACGAGGACAGCAGCCGGTAGAACTCGACGGCGCGCGCTTCGCGATCGACCTCGTTCATCGCCAGGCCCATGGCGACGCGCATGAAAAAGCTCTGCGGCAGCTCGAAGCGCGTGCCGCCGCTGTGGATGAAGTAGCGGTCGTAGAGGGTCTGCAGGCCGAGGTAGGTGAACGCGAGGTCGCGTTCGGGCAGCAACGCGCGCCCGAGCGCGTCGAGGTCGTACTCGTTGGCGAGCCGCGGGTCGATCAGTTCCAGCTCCGCGCCGCGGCGGATGTAGCGCTGGAAGTAGTCGGCGTAGTTCTCCGCCATCTGCGCCTGGGTGGCCTCGATGGTGGTGCCGGCCAGGAACGACAGGGCCTCGCGGCGCAGGTTGTCCAGCAGCAGCCGCGCGGCCACGGCGCTGTAGTTGGGCTCCTTCTCGATCAGGACGCGGGTCGCCATCACCAGCGCGGTACCGACCTCGGCTTCGGGCACGCCGTCGTAGAGGTTGCGCAGGGCCTCGTCGAGGATCGGGCCGCTCTCGACGTCGTCGAGCCCGGCGCAGGCTTCGGCGACCACGTCGCGCACGCGTGCCATGTTGAGGTCCTTGCGCGCGCCGTCCGGGGTGCTGACCTGCAGCGTCGTCTGGCTTTCGGCGGCGTCGGCTTCGGCGGCGGCCGCGCGGCGTTCGCGCTCGCGCTCGTTGCGGTATAGGACGTAGTCGCGCGCCACCTTGTGCTCGCCGGCGCGCATCAACGCGAGTTCGACCTGGTCCTGGATGTCCTCGATGTGGAAGGTGCCGCCGTCGGGACGCCCGCGGCGCAGGGCGTTGACGACCTGGTCGGTCAGTTCGTCGACCGTGTCGTGGATGCGGCGACTGGCGGCGGCGTTGCCGCCCTCGACCGCCAGGAACGCCTTGGTCATGGCGACCTTGATCTTGTCCTTGTCGAACCCCGTGACCTTGCCGTTGCGGCGGATGACGCGGTAGGTGCCGGGAGCGGTCACGCTGAGTTCCGCGGGGTTGGCGCTCTGGTGCTTCGGCCCGGGGGCGTCGGGCGCCTCCGCCGGTGCGATGAATTCGGTTTGCATGCCCTCTCCGTGCCGTGATCTGGCGGCGCTTATCCACGCCGTGGGCGGCGTTCTGGGTGACGCCGTGAACAGGGATCAATGGTAGGCGGGGTGTGGGCACCCGTCAAGGCAAAACCACTACAAGATGTGGTCTGAGGCGCGTGCTACCCCAACATCTTGGGGTCCTGGCTGTGATCAATTTGCGCGAAAACTGTGGATAAGCTGCGCACAACCGACCCGCAGGTGAAAGCTGACAGGTTGAGCAGGGGTTATGCGCAAGTTATCCACGATCTTATCCACAGGTCGGTCCGGCGCGGACGACCGAGCGGGGCGCTCACACGAACCGCTCCTGGGGCAGTACCAGGAGATTGCATCCGCCGCGTGCCAGCGCCCGGTCGAGGGCGGCGGCGAATTCCGCCAGCCCGGGCGCGACCAGGGCCCGCCAGCCGCACGCCCTGGCCCAGGCCACGAAGTCGGGATTGCGCTGGCGCACCGCCAGTTCGGGGATCGCGGCCGCCTGCATGTCGTCGGCGATCTGCTGCAGGGCGTCGTTGTCCCAGAGCAGCACCACGAGGTCGAGGTCCAGTTCCGCGGCCAGCGCCATCTCCTGGCCCGTGTACTGAAAGCCGGCATCGCCGGCCAGCGCCACCACGGTCCGGTCCGGCGCCGCCAGGCACGCGCCGATCGCGGCGGGCAGCGCGTAGCCGAGCGTGCCGTAGCCGGTCGGATGCAGCCAGTCGACGCCGGCCGGCAGCGCCAGGCAGTCGATGGCGGTGTAGGCGATCTGGGTCATGTCGCTGACCACGACCGCCCGTTCGGGCAGGCGCGCCAGCATCACCTGCAGCACGTCGAGATGGCGGCGCGCGAGGGGCGTCTCTTCGTGCACGGCGGCCCGCGACTGCGCGCAGCGCGCACTCGCCCACTCGAGCTGACCGGCGGTGGCGGCGGGGCAATGCCTGAGCAGGGTGCGTAATGCCACTTGCGCGTCGGTCTGCACGGCGACGGCGCCGCGCGGCCCGCGTAGCGCCACCGGGTTGAGATTGATCCGGATCTGGGCCGGCGGGACCTCGAGGCGGGTAGCGTAGTGATCCGTCTCGGCGAGCTCGGTGCCGATCAGCAGCGCGAGGTCCGCCTCGGCCAGCAGTGCCCGCACCGGCGCCGAGCGCAGTTGCGCGCCGGGATGCAACAGGTGTTCGCGCGGCACCAGTCCGCGCCCGGCCACCGTGGTGATGACCGGCGCGCCGAGGCGTTCGGCGAGCGCGAGCAACGTGCCGGCCGCGCGGCGCGCGCCCCCGCCGGCGACGATCACCGCGCGTTGCGAGCGCGCCAGCGCCGCCAGGCAGTCCAGCAGTTCGCGCTCGCCCAGTTCCGGGTGGCGGGGACGAGGGCGTGCCTCCCAGGGGTCGGCGGCGCCCGGGACGGGTTTGCCGTGCGCTCCCGGCAATTCGTCCGCCAGCACCGGCATCGGCACGTTGATGTGCACCGGCGCGGGCCGTTGGGTCGCGAACAGGTCGAAGGCGCGGTGCAGCAGTGCGGCCACGTCGCTGGCGCCCGCCGCCGTCGCGCTGAACGCGGTGAGCGGTGCGGTGACCGCGGCCTGGTCGCTGATCTCGTGCAGGCG
This sequence comes from Gammaproteobacteria bacterium, assembly GCA_041623575.1. Lineage (GTDB taxonomy): Bacteria > Pseudomonadota > Gammaproteobacteria > JAHELT01 > JAHELT01 > JAHELT01. The sequence goes on along the minus strand of JBFJWO010000123.1, from coordinate 1,866 downwards.
CCCGGCATTGGTCACGCCGGGCAGCGGCGGGTTGACCGGGGAGATCAGCAGCAACGGTACGCAATCCAGGCTCGCCTCGCCGAGGGCCGTGCAGATGTTGGTCACGCCCGGGCCGGTGATCACGAAACACACCCCGGGCTTGCCGCTGATGCGCGCGTACCCGTCGGCCATGAAGCCCCCGCCCTGCTCGTGACGCGGCAACACGTGCCGGATGCCGCTGCCGGCGAGGCCACGATAGAGCTCGAGCGCGTGCGTGCCGGGAATCCCGAATACCCGCTCGACGCCGTAACGCTCCAGCAGTCGCACCAGTGCCTGCCCGACGCGCATTCGAAAAGCTCACTCAACCGGTTGCGTGGCGCAGGCCACGGCGCAGTGTATCATCGCGCGTTTGCAACCCACCCGGCGGGCCGATCGTGAACTATTCCGCGCTGGTCGAGCGCATTGCGGGCAAGAGCGTCGATGCCTGGGCGGTGCACTACGAGGCGTTGCGGCGCGCCGCTGCCGGTGAGGACATCATCGTGCTCAGCGTCGGGCAGGAGACCTCGGAGCGCACGCCGGAGACGGTCGTCGAAGCCGCGGTGCGAAGCCTGCGCGCGGGGCGCCACCACTACACCGACGTCGCGGGCGAGCAGCCGTTGCGCGAGGCCATCGCGCGACGCCACACCGAGCGTACCGGCCAGCCTGTCGACGGGACGCGGGTCGCGGTCTTCTCCGGTGCCCAGAACGCGTTGTTCGCGACCGCCCAGTGCCTGCTGCAGGACGGCGACGAAGTGATCGTGGTCGAGCCCTACTACACCACCTACCCGGCCACCTTCACCGCCAGCGGCGCGCGCCTGGTGGCCGTGCCGTCGCGCGCGGACGACGGCTTTGCCCTGCCGCTGGCGGCGATCGGCGAGGCGCTCGGCCCGCGCACCCGCGCGGTCGTTGTCAACTCGCCCAACAACCCGACCGGCGCGATCTACGCCCGGGCCGACCTCGAACGGCTGGTGCGCTGGTGCGACGAGCGTGACGTCTGGCTGGTCAGCGACGAGGTCTACGCGGAACTCGCCGAACCGCAGTCCATGGTCAGCCCGTGCGGCCTGCCGGGCGGGGACCGCGTGTGCGTCACCGTCTCGAGCGTGTCCAAGTCGCATCGAATGACCGGCTGGCGCGTGGGCTGGGTGGTCGGTCCCGAAACCCTCGCCGGCCACCTCTACAACCTGGCGATGTGCATGTGCTATGGCCTGCCGATGTTCACGCAGGATGGCGCGCTGCACGCGTTGCGCGAAGCCGAAGGCCTGGCCGGCGAGATCCGCGCGACGCTCGTCGCGCGCGCCGGGCGTGTGCGCGGGACACTCGACGGGCTCGCCGGCACGCGCATCTTCGCCGCCGGGGGCATGTTCGTGGTGCTCGACATCCGCGCCCTGGACGTGCCCGGCGATCGGTTCGCGGCCGGGTTGCTGGAGCGCCACCGCGTTTCGGTGTTGCCCTGCGACGGCTTCGGCAGGGTCGGCGAGGGGCTGGTGCGCATCAGCCTGTGCGAATCGGGGGAACGACTGTCGCTCGCCTGCGAACGGCTGCGCCGCTACGTCGAGGGTCGCGAGTGGGACCGTCCCGGGCGCTGATCAGTCCGGCAGAGCCGCTTCCAGCGCCGCCACCTCGGCGTGGCGGAAACAGTCCACCAGGTGGTCGTTGACCAGGCCGGTGGCCTGCAGGTAGGCGTAGCAGATCGTGGAGCCGACGAAACGGAAGCCGCGCTGCTTGAGGTCCTTGCTGAGCGCGTCGGAAAGCGGCGTGCTGGCCGGGACCTGGGCCATGCGCCGCCAGCGGTTTCGCACCGGGCGCCCGTCCACGAACCCCCACAGGTACCGGGCGAAGCTGCCGTGC
>JBFJWO010000122.1:0-11233 GCA_041623575.1 Gammaproteobacteria bacterium | reverse complement strand
TGTCGGCGACGCTTGCATGGGCGCGCATGGTAGCACAGCGCCCGGCGGCCGAGACGCACCCGGCGCGCTGCTCGTAGGCAAGACCGGTCGCGGTCGGTACCATGCGCGCATGGCCATCAAGATCGCGATAGAACACCACACAGAGTACCGCTACGACCGCCGCGTAAGCCTCGGGCCGCACCTGATTCGACTGCGCCCGGCGCCCCACTCGCGCACGCCCATCGAGTCGTACGCGTTGCGCATCGAACCGTCCGGGCACTTCATCAACTGGCAGCAGGACCCGTTCGGCAACTACCTGGCTCGCGTCGTGTTCCCGGACAAGACCCGGGTGTTGCGCATCAACGTCGACCTGGTCGCGGACATGACGGTGTACAACCCGTTCGACTTCTTCGTCGAGGAGTACGCCGAGCAGGTGCCGTTCGAGTACGACCCCCTGCTGGCCCGGGACCTGGCGCCCTACCTGGCGACCGCCGAGGACGGACCGCTGCTCAAAGAGTGGCTGCGCGGTGTCGATCGCAAGGAAGCAAACACCGTCAACTTCCTGGTCGCGATCAACCAGCGCCTGCAGGACGACGTTGCCTACCTGGTGCGCATGGAACCCGGCGTGCAGACCTGCGAGGAGACCCTGCAGCGCGGTTCGGGCTCGTGCCGCGACAGCGGCTGGCTGCTGGTGCAGATCGCCCGCCACCTCGGGCTCGCCGCGCGGTTCGTCTCCGGCTACCTGGTGCAGCTTGCGCCGGACATCGAATCGCTGGACGGCCCGTCCGGCCCGACCCAGGACTTCACCGACCTGCATGCCTGGGCGGAGGTGTACGTCCCGGGCGCCGGCTGGGTGGGACTCGACCCGACCTCGGGGCTGCTGGCCGGCGAGGGCCACATTCCGCTCGCCTGCACACCGCACCCGGTGAGCGCCGCTCCCGTGACCGGCGAGGTCGAACCGGCGCAGACCGAGTTCCGGTTTCACAACAAGGTCACGCGCATCCACGAAGACCCCCGGGTCACCAAACCGTACACCGACGAGCAATGGGCCGCGGTCGATACGCTCGGCACGCAGGTCGACGAGATGCTCGAGGCCGGCGACGTACGCCTCACCATGGGCGGCGAGCCGACGTTCGTCTCCATCGACGACATGGACGGCGCGCAGTGGAACACGGAGGCCCTGGGCGAGGACAAGCGGCGCCTGGCGGGCGAACTGTTCCAGCGCCTGCGCGCACGTTTCGCACACGGCGGGGTCGGCACCTACGGACAGGGCAAGTGGTACCCCGGTGAGCCGTTGCCGCGCTGGGCGCTCACCTGCTACTGGCGGGCGGACGGCGAGCCCCTGTGGCGCGACCCGGCGCTGCTGGCCGAACCCCGCGCGGCGCGCGATGCCGGCGCGCAGGAGGCGGTGCACGATCCCGACGCGGACGCCATCCGTACCTTCGGCGAGCGCCTCGCCCGGCGGCTCGGGCTGGGCGCCGCTTTCCTGCTCGACGCCTACGAAGACCCGGCCTACTATCTCTCGCGCGAGCAGAAGACACCCGTCAACCTCGATCCCGAGCAGGCCACGCTGGACGACTCGCTCGAGCGGCGCCGCCTCGCGCGCCTGCTGCAGGGCGCGCTGGGTACGCCCGCCGGCTACGTGTTGCCGCTGGCACGCGAGCACGCGCACTGGGAGAGCAGTGCCTGGCCGTTGCGCCGCAAACGACTGCACCTGGTCCCGGGCGACTCGCCGCTCGGCATGCGCCTGCCGCTGGACGAACTGCCGTGGGTGTCGCCGGCCGAGCGCAAGGTCCACCCGCCGCGCGACCCGTTCGAGCCGCGCGAGTCCCTGCCACCGGTCACGGCCCCGGTGCTCGTGGCGTCGCCCCGGACGCCGGGCGAAACGGAACCGGCGGCGGACGAGTCGCCGCAGCCGCAGGACATCCTGCACACGGCGTTGTGCCTGCAGGTGCGTGACGGCGTGCTGTTCGCCTTCCTGCCGCCGCTGACGCACCTCGAGCACTGGGTCGAGCTGCTGGCCGCGCTGGAGGCCACCGCCCGCGAATGCGCGCAGCCGCTCTGCCTGGAAGGCTATGCGCCGCCCGACGATCCGCGGCTGCGCCAGTTCGCCGTGACCCCCGATCCCGGCGTCATCGAGGCGAACATTCACCCGGCCGCCTCCTGGCGCGAGCTGACCTCGACCGTCGAAACGCTTTACGCCGAAGCCCGCCTCGCGCGCCTGGGGACCGAGAAGTTCATGCTCGACGGGCGGCACACGGGCACCGGCGGCGGTAACCACGTGACGCTCGGCGGCCCCACGCCCGCCGACAGCCCGCTGCTGCGCAACCCGCAACTGCTGCGCTCGCTGATCACCTACTGGCAGCACCACCCGGCGCTCTCCTACCTGTTCTCGGGCGCGTTCATCGGCCCGACAAGCCAGGCGCCGAGGGTGGACGAAGCGCGCGACGACAATCTCTACGAACTGGAGATCGCCTTCCAGCAACTCGATCACGCCGACGGCGAGCGCCCGTGGCTGGTGGATCGCGCGCTACGCAACCTGCTGGTCGACCTGACCGGCAATACCCACCGCGCGGAGTTCTGTATCGACAAGCTGTACGCGCCGCAAGGGCCGTCCGGGCGGCGCGGGCTGCTCGAGTTCCGCGCCTTCGAGATGCCGCCCCACTACCGCATGAGCTGCCTGCAGATGCTGCTGCTGAGGGCGCTGGTCGCGCGCTTCTGGCGCGTGCCGTACCGCGAGCCGCTGATCCGCTGGGGGCGCGCGCTGCACGATCGTTTCATGCTGCCGCACTTCGTTGCCCAGGACATGAAGGCGGTGGTGGAGGACCTGCGCGAGGCGGGCTTCGCTTTCGAACACGAGTGGTTTGCGCCCTTCATGGAGTTTCGCTTCCCCGTCTACGGGCGCAAGATGGTCGCGGGCGTCGAGCTCGAGATCCGCTGGGCACTGGAGCCGTGGAACGTGCTCGGCGAGGAAATGGCCGCGCAGGGGACCGCTCGCTTCGTCGACTCCTCGGTGGAACGCCTGCAGGTACGCGTCGACGGGATGCTGGCCGGGCGCCATGCGGTGACCTGCAACCGCCGGCGCGTGCCGTTGCGCCCGACCGCTCGCGCGGGCGAGTTCGTGGCCGGCGTGCGCTACAAGGCCTGGCAGCCGCCTTCCGGGCTGCACCCCACCATCGGGGTGCACGCACCGCTGGTGTTCGACCTCGTCGACGAACGCAACGACCGCTCGCTCGGCGGGTGCACCTACCACGTCGCTCACCCCGGCGGGCGCAACTACGACACCTTCCCGGTCAACCCCATGGAAGCCGAGGCGCGCCGCGTCGCGCGGTTCTGGGGCCACGGGCACACGCCGGGCGAGTTCGTCGTCCCCCCCGACCCGCCGAACGACGAACACCCGTACACGCTCGACCTGCGTCGCGAACCCGCTTGAGGCGCTCGGGCGGGTCCCGGTCGCGCACCCCCAACCGCCCGACACGCGGGTGGACGGAGGACACCGGGCAGCGCCGCCGGGCCGCGCGACACATGTCGTTGAATTCCGTAGGAAAGCGAAAACCGCCGTCCGGGTTCCGCCTGTCCGGCACACCAGGGAGGGTCGTTTCTGCACGGCGACCTGCTAGAATCCGCCGGCCATGACCTATTGCCTTGCCATCACGGTCGACGACGGATTGGTGTTCGCTTCGGACTCGCGGACCAACGCCGGCGTCGACCAGCTCAGCACCTACAGCAAGCAGTTCCATTTCGAGAACCCGGGCGAGCGGGCGTTCGTGCTGCTCACGGCCGGCAACCTCGCCACCAGCCAGGCGGTGGTGACCACCATCAAGCGCGACCTGAAACTCGGCAACCTGCCGAACCTCAACAGCGTCGAGCACATCACCGAGGCCGCCGAGTACCTCGGGGGAATCAGTCTGGCGCAGCAGCAGAAACCGCTGGGAACCGCCGCCGGCAGCAGCGTGGATGCCAGTGCGAGTTTCATCTTCGGCGGGCAGATCGGTCGCGCGCGCCCGAAGATCTTCATGATCTACCCGGAGGGCAATTTCATCTCCGCCACCGAGGAGACGCCCTACCAGCAGATCGGCGAGATCAAGTACGGCAAACCGGTGCTCGATCGAATCATCCGCCCCGAGACCAGCCTCGAGGACGCGGCACTGTGCGCGATGGTGTCGATGGACTCGACCATGCGCTCCAACGCCACGGTCGGCCCGCCGATCGAGGTCACCATCTACCCGCGCAACAGCCTGAACCTGACGCGCTACGTGTCCTTCGCCGCCGATCACCGCTACCTGCTGACCCTGCGCTCCGCCTGGGAGCAGGCCCTGCAGGACGCTTTCCACAGCATGCCGAGTTTCGACTGGTCGCTGGCCACCGCCGCCAAGAAAAGCGCCAGAGACTGAGCCCGGTTTCGCGCGACCGCACCCGCCCTGTGCGGCACCCGCCGCGCCCTACCCGCGCAAGACGCGATGCACGAACGCCAGCTTGCCGGCGACGGTGTTGGAGATCACGAACGGGTAGGCGTCGGCCAGCCCCATGCTGCGGTTCAACTCGTTCAGCGTGACGCTGAGCGCGTGCCAGGCATCGAGTAACGCCTCGAAGTCCCCGGCACGCGGGCTCGCCAGCCCGTGCGACTCGGCGGTCTCCAGGCAATCGGCGATGTGCAGGTAGTGCGCCCAGGTCTCCGCCCAGTCCTCCGCGGGATGCGCCGCCGCGTAGGCGCTGATGTGTCGCTCCGACCAGTCGGGCGGCGGGCCCTCGGCATAGTACGCGGCCAACGCGGTAGCGTAGTCCGCCGTCTCGTCACCGAACAACTCCCGGCAGGTCGCGAGCAGGGCCGGGTCGATCAGTCGGGTGAAATAGTAGTGCCCGCTCTCGTGGCGGAAATGGCCGAGCAGAGTGCGATAGCGCTCGTTCATGCGCTTGCGGGTCATGGCACGGATGACGTCGTCGGCCTCGGCGACGTTGATGGTGATGATGCCGCCTTCGTGCCCGGTCGGCGCCGGCACCCCGTCGGCGTCGGCGACGAAGTCGAAGGCCAGGCCGTGCGGCCAGCCTCGCGCCTGGCTGCGCACGTCGAGGCCGAATCCCAGCAACGCGTAGACGAGGCGGCGCTTGGCCGCCTCGATCGCGTCCCAGTAGCTGCGGTTGGCGGGCAGCGACAGGTCGGGAATGGTCCGGTTGAGGCGGCAGCTGACACAGTAGTGGTCGGCCTCGCCCGGCCCTACCAGCCAGTTGCAGTTGCCGTACTGCAGCGCGTTGCCGCACAGGGCGTAGCCGGCGCCCGAGGCGGATTCCCAGGTGCCGTCCGCCGCCTCGCGCACCGCCAGCAGCGTGTGCAACTGCGGCTCGAAGCCGAGGCGCGCGCCGCACTGGGTGCACGCGGTGTTGTGAAAGTAGACCGGCGAGCCGCAGTCGCAGCTAAACCGCTTCATCGAGCTCCGGCACGAACCAGGTCGCGGCCACCTGGTCGTGGATCATGGCGACCTCCAGCTGCAACTCGTCGAGGTAGGCATGCAGGCCGTTGGCGAACAACCCGTCGATGTCGAGCTCGCTCAACTGGCGGCGCACCCGGGCGACGGTGCGCAACGCCGCGTCGTTGCGCGGCAACGCCTCGAGCGCCTCGTGCACCACATCGAGGTTATGGGCGAGCGCCCGGGGAAACAGCTTGTCCTGCAGCAGGAAGCGGACCGCGGCGGGACCGCGGATGCGCCGGCGCACGTACTGGCGATACATCTGGTAGCCGCTGACCGCGCGCAGCACGTTCATCCACAACCGGTTCTCCAGGCGCGGTTTCTGGTCCCCCGAGGCCACCAGCGTGGCCGAGCCCACGTCGAGGATGCGGGTGGTCATGTCGGCGCGCTCGATGGCGCCGCCGGCGCGCATGAAGTGATAGGCGTCACCGTGGCTCATGGTCCCGTTCAGCAGACCGGCGATCTGCTGGCAGCGCGTCACCACCTCGGAGAGCGCCTGGTGCAAACGCGCCGGCAGGGCCTTGCCGGCGAACTTGCGCCGCCCGAACAGGTACAGCTCGTTGATGCACTCCCAGCCTTCGCTGGGCATCAGGTCCCGGGTGGTGCGTCCGTTCTCCCGGGCCGCCACCAGGCAACTCAGCACCGAGCCCGGGTTGTCCGGGTCGGCCAGGATGTACTTCAACACGTTGCGCTCGCCGGCACTGCGGTAGCGGCGGGAGAACGCGGGCTCGGCGCCGGCAATGTCCACCAGCTGGCGCCACTCGACACCGACACCGCGCGGCAGGTCGAGCATCAACTCGCGGTAGGTATTGACCAGCCGCGCCGTGTTCTCGGCCCGCTCCAGGTATCGCGCCATCCAGTAGACGCGCTCGGCCACCCGCGAGAGCATCAGTTGCGGGCCTCGGATTCGACCACCCAGGTGTCCTTGCTGCCACCGCCCTGGGAGGAGTTGACCACCAGCGAGCCGCGCCGCAGCGCGACCCGCGTCAGGCCACCCGCGGTCACGTAGGTCCGCTCCCCCTGCAGGATGAACGGCCTGAGGTCGACGTGGCGCGGTTCGAGCTTGCCCTCGCACAACGTCGGGGTGGTCGACAGCGTCAGGGTCGGTTGCGCCATGTAGTTGCGCGGCGACTTGCGGATCAGGGCCGCGAACTTGTTACGCTCAGCCACGCTCGCGTGCGGGCCGACCAGCATCCCGTAGCCGCCCGACTCGTTGGCCGGCTTCACCACCAGCTTGTCCAGGTTCGCGAGCACGTACTCGCGTTGCTGCTTGTCCATGCACAGGTAGGAGGGCACGTTGGGCACGATCGGGTCCTGATCGAGGTAGTACTTGATGATGGCGGGGACGAAGGTGTAGACGATCTTGTCGTCGGCGACGCCCGCGCCCGGGGCGTTCGCCAGCGCCACGTTGCCCTTGCGCCAGGCGCGGATCAGCCCCGGCACGCCCAGCACCGAGTCCTTGCGGAACACTTCGGGGTCGAGGAACTCGTCGTTCACGCGCCGGTAGATCACGTCCACGCGCTGCGGGCCGTGGATCGTGCGCATGTAGACGACGTCGTCGTCGCCCACCACCAGGTCGCTGCCCTCGACGAGTTCCGCCCCCATCCGCTGCGCGAGGAAGGTGTGCTCGAAGTACGCCGAGTTGTAGATGCCCGGCGTCAACACCACGATCTCCGGGTAATCGAGCGGGCGCGGCGACAGCGAGGCGAGCATGTCGAAAAGGTGCGCGGGATAGTCGTCGACGGGCTGAATGGCGTGCTTGCCGAACAGCTCCGGGAACACGCGCTTGGTGACGCTGCGGTTCTCGATCATGTAGGACACGCCCGAGGGCACGCGCAGGTTGTCCTCGAGCACGTAGAGCGTGCCGTCGTTGTCGCGCACCAGGTCCGAGCCGCAGATGTGCGCCCACACGCCGTAGCGCGGCCGGGCGCCGACCAGTTGCGGGAGGAAGTTCTTCGAACCGCGCAGCACGTTGCGCGGGAACACCTTGTCCTTGACGATGCGCTGATCGTTGTAAAGATCCTCGATGAAGAGGTTGAGCGCGGTGACGCGCTGGATCAGCCCGCTCTCCACCTGTGCCCACTCGCGCTGGGCGAGCACCCGCGGGATGATGTCGAACGGCCACGAGCGATCGATGTTCTCGCCCTCGCTGTAGACCGTGAACGTCACCCCCATCTCCTCGATGGCGAGTTCGGCCGAGCGCTGGCGGCGTGCAAGCTGCTGGTCGCTCATCGAGCCCAGGTAGCGGGTCAGCCCGCGCGCGGCCGCCCGCGGGTTACCGGGTGAACTGATGAGCTCGTCGTAGCTGCCCTTGGGGTCGTACTTGCGCCAGTCGATCTTCATCGGTCTCTTTTCCGGCCAGGAGGAAACGCGAAGCCAAACGCGCGCCATGATAGCCGAAGCCGCTTGCTCATCGCGACTGCCCGCTGCCCGAGGCGTCGCCGGCGACGCGTGCAAGCAGCGTTCGGCGACGCGACTCGGCACGGATCGCGTAGTAGTTGGCGCCGATGATGAGCGCCGCGCCGGCGAGCACCCACACGTCCAGCGACTCCGCGTAGAGGAAATAGCCGACCAGGCCGATGACGGGCAGGCGCAGGTAGTCGATCGGCAATACGAACGCGGCGTCCGCCAGCGCGAGCGACTTGGTCAGCCCGAGGTGCGCGGTGAGCCCGCCGACGCCGAACACCAGCATCGGCAGCAGATCGGCGCGCGCCGGCGCCACCCAGTCCGGCCAGGCCAGCAGCCCGCCGATGGGCAACTGGATCACCATCATGTAGAACAGGATGGTCGCGGCGCTGTCGTGACGGGTAAGGGTCTTGACCATCAGCACCGAGCCGGCGAAACACACCGCCGCGAGCAGCACCACGAAGGTCATCGGGTCGATGATGGCCGCGCCCGGGCGCACGACCAGCAGCACGCCCAGGAAGCCGCCGGCGATAGCGACCAGGCGCGGGCGTGTGAGCCGCTCGCCCAGCAGCAGTGCGGCGAGCAACGCGGTCCACACCGGCACGGTGAACTCGAGCGCGAACACCTCCGCCAGCGGCAACGCGATCACCCCCAGCGTCCAGCAGTATTGTCCGGCGAAGTGCACGACGTTGCGCGACACCTGCAGGGACGGGCGGGCGGTGCGAAAGCGCCGGTCGGTGGCGAGGATGTACACGCCGAGGATGACCAGCCCGATCAGGCTGCGGAAGGTCAGCATCTCGAACACCGGCAGCCCGTTCGCCATCTCCCGCGCGGCGATCGCCATCCCCACGAACGACGCGATCGTGAGCGCCATCCAGGCGCATACGCGCACAACGGTGTTCACACTCTCCGGCATGGGCGGGGTTCCGGTCGCGGTGGGCGTTGCCCCGGCGCGCGCCGGGGGGGCGCCAAAGGGTACTGCACTACGGGGTACGATGCCACGAGCGGCGTGGCCGCGACGCGGAGGCAGTGCCGCGCCGCTTCGCGACGGAGAAAAGGACGCCGGCCGCGAGGCCGGCGCAGGTCTGGAGAACGATCGGACCGCGTGATCAGGCCACGTCGCGCGGGTACACCAGCGAGTCGGCCTTGCTCTCCAGGCGCACGGCGCGATCGAGGTCACCGCCCGCGCGGTACAGGCCGGCAAGATAGCGCCAGGCCAGCGGGCTCTCGGGCTTGGCGGCAAAGCGCTCGTTCAGCACGTGCCGGGCCTGGTTGGCCTCACCCGAGCGGATCGCCGCCTCGAGCAGGGTCTGGTCGAGCAGGTCGCGTTGCGCGTTGCTGCCGCCGAAACGGTTGGCGATGCTGCGCACTTCGGCAAGGCGCGCGACGCTGTCGCGGTAGTGGCCGCGGCCGAAGGCGATCAACGCCTCGCCCACCGGCACGCCGACCTCGCGGCTCATTGCGGCGTTGCTGCCCGACTGCCCGCGCGCGGCCTCGCGCATGCGCGCCATCACCTGCTCGGCCTCGCCGAGGCGTTGCTCGGCCACCAGCGCGGCGATGGCGTGCACGTCGTTGAAAGCGTAGTAGCCGGCTTCGAGTTCGACCTTGCCGGCCCAGGTCTCGGCGATCCCCTGCCAGCGCGCGCCGACGTCGACACCGTTGAGATGCAGGCGCCACAGCAACGCGGTGGCGTCGAGCAGGGTCAGGGCGATGTCGCAGGGCTCGGCCCACAGGTGGCGGTCGAAGATGTCCAGCACCTGCGCGTATTCCTTGCGCTCGATGTGATAGAGGGCGAGGTGCCACCAGTTGTGGAAGGCGAACCCGTTGTCCGGCGCCCAGTCGGCCTCGCGGCTGGTGTAGAGGCTGATGCCCTCGTCGTAGCGGCCCTGCATCTCGTAGACGTGCGCCGCGGCGTGCACGGCCCAGGGGTCGCGCGGTTCGATGTCGAGCGCGCGCAGCGCCGTTTCCTCGGCACGCGCGAACTGGTTGCATTCCTCGAGGCCGAAGGCCTGCATACCGAGCGCATAGGAGTAGCTGACGTCGTCCTCGTCCCACTGGGGCAGCACGCGCGCAACCCGGTCGCGCAGGTTGCGAGCGTCGCCCCGGTAGAAATCGGACAGGTGCGCCGCCTGCAGCGCCAGCGCGTCGCGCGGATAGGCTACGAGCACCTGCTCCCAGGCGTGCGCAGCCCCGTGCCAGTCGCCGTCCAGCCAGCGGCGGATAGCCACCGTGTGCAGTTGCTCGCGCTCGTTGGCCTGCGCGTGCAGCGCTTGCGCCGCCTCCACGCTCTTGCACATTTCCGGCAGGAACTGGCGCTCGGCGAGCGTCGCCAGCACGGTCGCGCGCAGGATGTGGCCGAGGGTGAAGTCGGGGGTCTCGCTGAGCGCGGCGTCGATGGTCTCCACGGGATCGCCGAAGTAGCTGTGGAACTGCACCAGCGCGGTCTCGAACTGCTCGAGCGCGCCGGGGCTGGCGGTGGACACGGGCAGTCCCCGTCGATCGGTGAGTGACATGGCGGTAGCGTCTCCGTTGGCGTGCGTGAGGCTCTACTGTAGGCCGGCGCGAGTTTCCGCCGCGTGTCGGCGCGCCGGGCGCCGTGTTTCAATTGTTTCAGCGCAAGGTCCGCACCGGTGAGCAGGGAGGTCGGCGCCCGACCCGCCGCTTCAGCCGAGGGCAGCCAGAAACGTGCGCACGTGCCCGCGGTCGTCGTCGTCGAGGTCGGCCTCGAGGTACTGGAAGTAGGCGTGCACGCCGGCCACCGTGTCCCGCTGCCGCTGCTTGGCGGGCACCCGGGAGCGCTCCACGTCGGTGAGCGACTCCAGCAGTTGCTGCGCCACCTGCTCGGCGCCGAGTTCCGCACCCAGCACGCGCTCGCGCGCACCCTGTGCACCGGGGAGCACGGCAAGCTCGGCGTCGCGGCGGATACGCTCGCGGACTTCGCGCAATGCCTGGATCACGCCCCTGCGCCAGGGTGCCACGGCCCGGTCGAGTTCCGCCAGGCGCCCCGCGTCCAGCGCCCCGCGCCCGCTGCTCGCGTGCCAGGCGCAATAGAGCATCAGGTTGACGTCCACCGACTGGCTGCCCTGCAACGCCAGCAGCGCGTCGGCGACGCCCTTGCGCGCGTAGACCCGTCGCGAAAAGTTCCAAAAACCGTTCCGGCGGGCGTTCATCTCCCTCCCCTGCTCTCGCGGCCCGGCGCACCGCCGCGGCGGCAAAACGGCGCTTGCGTTGCTCGGCGCGCCGGATGCGGCGCCCCGCTCGAGTCAGTCCGTCCGCCCGGTCCGCGCCCTGCGCCGAGGGCGCTGCACACTGCCATCTGTGGCGGCGGCCCGGTGCGCTCGCGGCGGGCTCACAGTTGCGCGCCGACCGCGTCCGCGGCCTCG
>JBFJWO010000121.1:0-11267 GCA_041623575.1 Gammaproteobacteria bacterium | reverse complement strand
GTGCCCACGCCCTCGATTGACTTGGCGCGGAAGCTGGTTTCCTCGACATAGACGCCGGGAGCTAGGTACTCGGGCATGGCAGGTCTCCTTCATCGAGCGTGCCGGGCCTTGGATGCCCGGATTACGGACCCGCTGCCTATGGCAGATCGAGGCCCAGGTTGAGATTCAGGGCGCCCCGCGCGGCGAGGCTGAGGTTCTGCTGCGTCGTCGGCAGCGCCGCGCGACGGGTTTCGATATCGGCCGGGTCCACAAGCGGCATCGCCGCCGGCGGGCGACCGGCACGGACGTCCACGATCGGGGTGCGGGTGCCGAGAGCCGGGTCGAAATAGACTTCGATGATGGCGGCGATGCTGGTCACCACGACCGCATCCTCGTCTTCCGACCAGGTCGTGACCGGGACGCCGACCACCGGCACCAGGGCCTCGCCGCGCCAGTCGCTCATGCCGCGCGCAAGCACCGCAGCGCCGGCCACGACCCGCAGCAAGGCCCCGCCCAGGGCTGCGCCGTCGGCGTTGTCGGTGACGCTCGCGCGCAGCGCGCTCCAATTGGTGCCCAGCCCGGAGGCAGCGCTCGGGAAGAGCGGAATCTCGACCGGCACGAAGAGCGAATCCGCCCCGACCGCCTGCGGGTCGCGTGGCAGCGCAATCGAGGCAAGTCGCGAAAGATAACGGCCGACCGGGTCGCGCAGCGTGAGCTCGAGCCGCTCGCTGCCCGGTGCAGGCAAGGTCGGTGGCGCCTCGAAGGCCGCGGCGTGGGCCGCGAGCCGCGACCACTCGTGGATGACGTAGAGACCGCTGCGATTACGGGCGATGCGGGCCCCCGCTCCGGATATCTCGAGCGGGCTGCGCAGGCCTATGCCGGTCGTGCCATCTACCGGTCGCAGCGCGCCGAGCACCCGCCACTCGAGGCGTTCGAGCTCGTGGAATGCACGCACGCTCACGAGGCCTCCTCGCCGAACGCAAAGCGCCCGCTGACGACCGGCCGAAACTGGGCGCCGTCGCCATCCGGGTCGATGCGTACGAGCCGCGCCACGTAGGAAACCGACAGCCGATAGGAGGGGGTGAGCGCGTCCCAGATGCGCATCACGTCCTCGGTGGCGAGCTCCGAGGGCACGATCTGGATCACCTCGTCGGTCGCCCATCCCGCATCGGGCGTCAGCGACGAAGCATCCAGTACCGGGTATTGATGCAGCTGGCGCAGCGCCCAGGTAAGCGCCACCTGTTCGTCCTGCGGCGTCATCCCCCAGGCGCTCATCAGGTAGTGCAGATCGAGCCCGAGTGGTGCGAGGCGGCTGTCGGACGCACGCAGGTGGGTGCTCTGGCGGGAGTGCTCATTCACGGTGATGCGATAGAGGAACAGCGTGATGCGGTTGCGATCTTCCGTGTCGCCGGCCAGTTGACCCGCGCTCATCAGGTCGAAGTCGCACGCGGGCAACGCCCGGCCGCCTATTTCCGCCGGATAGGTATTGCGCAGGAAAGTCGCAATCGAACTCCCCACCGAATGCACCCCGAATACGTTTGCCATCGTCCTCCCCGGCCGGATCAATCAATGCGGGCGCTTCGCCGCGGCCGCCCCGTAGATCTGCCCTCCATCCGGCAACTGGCGCGCGCTCACGATGCCCTGCTCGACCAGGCAATCCAGCGCCGCGCGCACGTCCGCCACCGAAGCGCCGACTCCGGCGCCGGAGAGCCACCATCTCGCAATGCCCTCCGGACTGTCGGCCGCCTCCGGATGACGGGTCAGATAGTCCCTGATCGCCTGCACGACAGATCCGATGCCTCGATCCCCCATGAGGGCCGACTCCGCGTCTCTCTTGGCCTACCCATGCGAGCGGCGTGCCAGGACGCCCGTGACTGCGCGGAATCCCGTGCAGGTAAAGGAGAAGGAGGCCGTGATGACTCCAGCCGTGAGGTCGCTGCGCGGCCGGACTGCGCCTTCCCTGACCCACCCCGCGGCGACGTCGTGTAGTGCCGCAAGCCTCGCCGGATGGGAGATCGGCGCCGAACGATGCGGTGTCCCGGGGTGGGTTGGAGCGGCCCGGGCATGGGTCGGCGACGACCCACGTCCGGGCGTACGCATTTCACGATTCGGGGGACGGAGGGACCGAAGGGGCAATGGCGGGCCGCGACGTGCCCGCGGGCTTCGAAAGAGCAGTGCGCGCGCCATCCCGGGTTCGGGAAACCCCGGCCCGGATCGGGCCGATCGGGCGCGTCTCGATCCCGGGTGAGGACTGTTGCGCGAAGCAGTTCAACGACGGTTCATGAGCCGCCGTAAAGCGCCCTTCTCATCTGCTTTTCGACGTCGGCCCTCATCTTCTTCGACCATACGGTTCTGCCGCCGACCTGGAAGGTTTCGACGTCGATCGCCTTGTAGAACTGGCTCACGGTGCCGGTCACCGTCACCTCCTGAAGCGCGTAGCGCGCCTTGAGGCTGCGATCCAGGTTGGTCATCAGGTAGTAGTTGCCGCTGGCTTGTTGAAGGACGAAGTCGTCCTCGAGCGCCACCATCGCGTCGATCTGCTCGACCGGGCAGATGAATCCCGAGAGTGCACATTTCAGCCCGTTGATCTTGCCGGTCACGGTCTCGGCGCTGGCGGACAGGGGTGCAAGCAGCACCGCCATCGAGAAGCCCATCAGGTAGCGTGAACATGTCTTCATGGTCGCGACGATCATGATGTGTTCCCCCTCGTAAAGCATGACAAGCGTGCGCGCGGTTGCGCCTTTCAAGCATAGTATTTGCCGGCGATTATTGTGCGCCGAGGTTCCACGGGCTGCACCCCGATCGCTTGCGCTCAGCAAATGCGCGGCAGGGGTTCGCTGCTGAGCCAGTCGACGACGCGCCGCCCACCGAAGCCGGTCGCCATCTGCACGAAGCGATGCGGGTCGTCGGTGACGGTGCCGATGCGCGCGGCCTCGCCCCCGAGCGGGTGGGCGCGCAGTGCCGCGAGCGCGGTGTCGGCGTGTTCGCTCGCGCAGACGACGACGCACTTGCCTTCGTTGGCGATATACAGCGGGTCGAGCCCGAGCAGTTCGCAGGCGGCGCTCACCTGCGGCCTGACCGGAATCGCGCCCTCCTCGAGCAGCACACCGACACCCGATTGGCGGGCGATCTCGTTCAGGGTGCTGGCCAGCCCGCCGCGTGTCGGGTCGCGCAGCGTATGGACGGCGCCCTCGGGCAGCGCGGCGAGCAACCCCGCCACCAGCGCGTGCAAGGCCGCGGAGTCGGATTCGATGGTGGTCTCGAACTCGAGCGACTCGCGCCGCGACAGCACCGCGACGCCGTGGTCGCCGATCGTGCCCGACACCAGCACCGCGTCGCCCGGCCGCGCCAGCGCGCCACCGATTCGGCGCGCCAGCGGCAAGGCACCGAGGCCGGTGGTCGAGATGAAGACTCCGTCGCCCTTGCCGCGCTCGACCACCTTGGTGTCGCCGGTGACGACCGGCACGCCGGCCGCGCGCGAGGCGGCGGCCATGGACGCGACGATGCGCTCGAGCTCGGCCAGAGGGAAGCCCTCTTCCAGGATGAAGCTCGCGCTCAGGTAGAGCGGTGTTGCGCCCATCATCGCCACATCGTTGATAGTGCCGTGCACCGCCAGGCTGCCGATGTCGCCGCCGGGAAAGAACAACGGCGAGATCACGTGCGCGTCGGTCGACATCACGAGCCGGTGGCCGGCCGGGATGTCGAGCAAGGCACCGTCGTTGCCCTGGCGCAGGTAGTCGTTGTCGAAGGCGCGCGCGAACAACTCGTCGACCAGTTGCGCCGAGGCGCGGCCGCCTGCGCCGTGGTTCATGTCGACGCGGCCGTGCCTGAGGTCGAGCGGGCGGACGTAGTCCTTCCGCACGCTCACCGCAGCGTCTCCGCCGCCACCGCAATGTCGCGGAACCGCCCGTAGGAGTAATGCGCCGCACAGGCGCCTTCGGACGACACCATGCACGAACCCATCGGCGTCTCCGGCGTGCATACCGTGCCGAACAGCTTGCACTCGGTCGGCTTCCTGAGACCGCGCAGGATGGCGCCGCACTCGCACTGCCGGTGGTCGGGCACCGCCGTGTAGGCGAGCGCAAAGCGGCGTTCGGCGTCGAACTCGGCAAAAGCCGGGCGGATCTTCAGCGCGCTGTTCGGGACTTCGCCGAGCCCGCGCCACTCGAAACTGGGCCGTGTCTCGAAGACCTCGGCGATCACCTGCTGCGCTGCGAGGTTGCCGGTGCGCGTGACGGCGCGAGTGAACTCGTTTTCGACCTCGGCGCGGCCTTCATTGACCTGGCGCACCAGCATCAGGATGGCCTGCATCACGTCGAGCGGCTCGAAGCCGGCGATCACGACCGGCTTGCGGTACTGGCGCGCGAAACCCTCATAGGGGCCGTAGCCGATCACGATACTCACATGCGCCGGGCCGACGAAGCCGTCGATCGGCACGCTGCCGTAGTCGCGCACTTCGGGCGAATCGAGGATGTGGGTGATCGCCGCGGGCGTCAGCACGTGGTTGCACAGCACGCTGAAGTTGCGCAGGCGTTCGCTGGCCGCCTGGCGAATGACGAGTGCAGTCGGCGGCGTCGTGGTCTCGAAGCCGATGGCGAGGAACACCACCTCGCGCCCGGGATGAGCGCGTGATAGCGCGAGCGCGTCGGCGGCGGAATACACCATGCGGACGTCGGCGCCGCGCGCCTTGGCGCGCAGCAGGGAGAGGTTCCCGGAGGCCGGCACCCGCATCACGTCGCCGTAGGTGCACAGCATCACGCCGCGCTCGAGGGCGAGCCGGATCGCCAGGTCAACCCGCCCGATCGGCAGCACGCACACCGGGCAGCCCGGGCCGTGGACCATGCGCACATTCTCCGGCAGCAGGTCGGCGACGCCGTAGCGTGCGATCGCGTGCGTGTGGCCACCGCAGAACTCCATGAAGCTGTAGTGCCGCGCCGGATCGGCCGCGTCCGCCAGCCGCGCGGCGATCTTCGCCGCCAGCGCGCCGTCGCGGAACTCGTCGACGTACTTCACGAGGCCGCCGCTTGCGACGCGGCCAGGTCGGCGAACAGCGCCAGCGTGCGCTCGGCCTCGTCGGCATCGAGCATGCCGATCGCGTAGCCGACGTGGACGACGACGTAGTCGCCGACGCGGGCTTCGGGTGTGAGCGCGAGCGAGACGCGCTTGCGCACGCCTCCGAGTTCGACCACGGAGTCGTCACCCGCTTCCAGGGCGACGACCAGGGCGGGCAAGGCTAGACACATGTCAGTGCTCCAGTTGGAGGGCGGTTTTCACCGCCCGGTCGGGATCGTTGGCGACGGTGCACGCGGCGACCCAGGCCTGGCCGAGCGCGAGGCTGGCGTCGCCGCAGCTCATGGCCTGCGGTGCGTGGACCCGCAGGCCCGCCTGCGTCAAGGCGGCAGTGAGGCGTTGGCTCAGCACGTGGTTCATGAAGCAGCCGCCGCCGAGCACGACGTGATCCGTGCCGTGCGCGAGTGCCGCCGCTGCGGCGGCGTGGGCGAGGCCGTTGGCGAGCGCGACATGGAACGAGGCCGCCCCTCGCCCCACCCCGGCGGAGTCTGCCGGGTCGATGTCGAACAGCGCCGACACGACGGGCCGCAGGTCGAGGCTGCGCCAGGGCATGTCGAAGTCCGGGTGCTCGCGCATCCAGTCGCGCGCACGCCTCTCGAGCGCCATTGCGGCCTCCGCCTCGGCACCCTGGCGCACGCTCAAGCCGAGCGCGCCGGCGGCGGCGTCGAACCAGCGCCCGGCGCTGGTGGTCGATGGGCAGTTCAGGCCGCGCCCGAGCATCCTTCCCAGGATACGGGTGGCCTCGGTGCCGACCACCGCTTCGAAGCGCGCTTCGATCTCGGCGCCGCGCCCAAGATCGTGCAGCAGTGCCGCGGCGAGCCGCCACGGCTCGCGCGCCGCGACATCGCCGCCGGGCAGCGCCAGCGGCTGAAGGTGGGCCAGGCGCCGCCAGCGTTGCGCCGCAGCGCCCCGGTCTACCCACAGCAGTTCGCCGCCCCAGGCGAGGCCGTCCTCGCCCAGCCCCAGGCCGTCGAGGGCGATGCCGATGACCGGCTCGGCGAGGCCGGACTCGGCCTGCACGGCGGCGATGTGTGCATGGTGGTGCTGCACTGCGATGGCGCGCACGCCGAGTCGGTCGGCAAGCGCCAAGGCCAGCCGGGTGCTGTGGAAGTCGGGGTGAAGGTCGTGGGCGACCACCTCGACCGAGGCTTCGAGCCGGGAACACAGCGCTTCGACCGACTGCTCGAGGGCGACGCACGCCGCGCGCTCGCCGAGGTCGCCATGCAGCGGCGACCACAGCACGCGTCGGCCATCGACCACGCAGGCGCTGTTTTTCAGGAACGCGCCGCATGCCAGCACGCGGGCCGGCGCCGCTCCGGGCAGCGTGATCGGCCCGAGCAGGGATTCAGGTGCCGACGGCGTGTTCATGCCCGGTCGAGTCCTTGCGGGGATGCAGCAGCCACTCTATCCATTCCTCGATGCCCTGCCCGGTCTTCGCCGACACCAGCAGCACTTCGATCTCGGGGTTCACGCGGCGTGCGTACGCGATGCATTTGGCGACGTCGAAGTCCAGGTAGGGCAGCAGGTCGATCTTGTTCAGCACCATCAGCTTCGCCGCAGCGAACATGTCGGGATACTTGACCGGCTTGTCCTCGCCTTCGGTCACCGACAGGATGGCGAGCTTGGCGGCTTCCCCCAGGTCCCACAGGGCCGGGCACACGAGGTTGCCCACGTTCTCGATGAAGAGGAGCCCCCCGGCGTGCGCGTGTGCGCCGCGATGGTCGTCGTCGCCATGCCCGGCGTCATGCTCGTGCGGCCCGTGGGCATGCAGGTCGAGGCGGCCGAAGGCATCGGCAATCATCTGTGCATCGAGGTGGCAGCCCTTTCCGGTGTTGACCTGGATCGCGCCGACGCCGGTGGCGCGGATGCGATCGGCATCGAGGCTGGTCTGCTGGTCGCCCTCGATCACCGCCAGAGCCCGCTGCGGCGAGCGTCCTCTCAGTGCCTCGAGCGTCGCGCACAGCAGCGTGGTCTTGCCCGAACCGGGGCTGGAGACCAGGTTGTAGGCGGTCACGCCGTGCGCGGCGAAGTGCGCGCGGTTGTGCGCGGCGATGCGCGCGTTCTCGCCCAGCACGTCGGCTTCGAGCTTGATGACGCGTGTCTCGCTCATGCCGGGCACCGACACGCGGGCCGCGCCGGCACCGTAGTGCAGGTCGCCGCTCAGCGCATCGACCCTTGCGCCATTGCCCTCTTCCCGCGGGCGGTCGCCCTGCTCCGCTTCACCACATCCGCACACCACGCACATAGACCCTCCTTTCAATATGCCGGTCCGAAGCGATGCTGGTCAAAACCGCGTTCGACCCTCATTCGACCCTCATTCGACCAACAGATCGACCACGCGCAGCGCGGCGCCATCGCTCGGCCGCAACCGGTAGCCGCCGCAACACGGACAGGCCTCGTCATGCGCCGCGATCTCGATATCCTGCCCGCAATCGAGGCACCGGGCCCGCGACAAGGGTTCGTCGACCACCAGCTCGGCACCCGCCAGCAGGGTGCCCGGTGCCAGCGACTGCAGCGCAAAGCGCAAGGCGCCGACCTCGACGCCTGCCAGGGCCGGAACCGAGAGGCGCAGGCTGCGCACCCGGGTGAAGGCTTCCTTGCGCGCGGCGGTCTCGACGATCTGCAGGATGTTCGCCGCCAGGCTCATTTCATGCATCGCCATGCGCCACCGCGACGGCTGTGCGTTGCGTGCGCAGCCAGTCCAGCGCCAGGGCCGTCGCACAGTCGAGATGGCGCGTGGCCGCCGGGCTCAGTCCTTCGCCGAGGGCGAAGCTGCGGCCTTCGATGGCCAGCTGCCAGGCGGGCGGTGCGCGCTCTGCTATTTGCAGTGCGACATGCAACACCGCCTCGGGACGCAAGGCGTGGCTCGCCGGCGGCACCCTCGCGTCGGCGCGAATCGGCACGATCGTGGCCCCGATTGCGGCGCCCGGCCGCGCCGCATCGACGAAGAGCACGCCACGTCGATCCTGCAGATCCAGCGCGTGTTCCACCTGGAGCTGGAAGTCGGCGAGCAATTCGACCTCACCGTCTACCTCCACCCCCGCGCCGCGCAGCCGTTCGAGCAGCGCCGGGCCGAGCGCGTCGTCGCCGCGGCTCGGATTGCCGACAGCCAGCACCAGCCATCGCGCGCGCTTCACGGCGAGAGCCGCTCGCAGCGGCCGTCGCCGTGGCGCAATACGCTGCCACGCGGATCGCCCCCGGCACCGACCAGGGCCACCTCGAGCGGCATGCTGCCCAGCGCATGGGTGGCGCAGCTCAGGCAGGGATCGTAGGCGCGGATCGCGACCTCGATGTTGTTGAGCAGGCCCTCGGTGACTTCGCGACCGTCGAACATCTCGCGCGCCACGGCTCGCACCGACTCGTTCATCGCCTGGTTGTTGTGCGTGGTGCTGACGATCAGGTTGCACTCGGTCACGAGGTCGTCGTCGCCGATGGCGTAGTGGTGGATCAGCGTGCCGCGCGGCGCCTCGATCACGCCCACGCCTTCGCGTCTTCCCGTCTTCTGCGCAGGCAGCGGCGCGGTCAGTTCGCCACCGACCAGCGCTTCGTCGGCGAGCAGCTCGGCGATCACCTCCATCGCATGCAGCATCTCGATCATGCGCGCCCAGTGGTAGGCCAGCGTGGCATGCACCGGGCCGTGGGCGAGGAAGCGCTGGCGGTGTGCCTCGGCGCGCGGGCTGGGGATGACATCGCAGGTATGCACCCGCGCCAGCGGGCCGACGCGATACCAGCCCGCCTCGGCACCGAGTGCACGCAGGTAGGGAAACTTCAGGTAGGTCCAGGGCTTGGTCTGTTCCTCGATCAGGTCGAGATAGCCCTGCACGCTGGCGCCGTCCAGCAGCAAGCCACCGTCGGCGTCGCGCGCGCGCAGCACGCCGTCGTAGAACTCCATCGCGCCGTCGGGCCGCACGATCGACAGCCAGTTCGAGCGCAGGCTGCCGAAGCTGTCGTAGAGCGCCGGGTTCTGGGCGTGCAGCCTCGCTGCCAGCTCGACCGCCTGCTCGCACCACACCAGCATCTGCGGCACCTGAGCCGCGAGTTCGTTGCGCTCGGCGCGAGTCGGGTGGCGGTTTACGCCGCCGGGCACCGACCCTGTGCCGTGGATGCGCTTGCCGGCGGTGACGCGAATCAGTTCCTGGCCGAACTTGCGCAGCAACACGCCCTGGCGGGCGATGTCGGGGTGGGCCGCGGCCACGCCCATGATGTTGCGCCTGGTCACCTCGCTGTCGAAACCGAACAGCAGGTCGGGCGAGGCCAGGTGGAAGAAGTGCAGCGCATGCGACTGCATGATCTGGCCGTAATGCATCAGCCGGCGCACGACCTCGGCCGTGCGCGGGATCTCCCGGATGCCGAGCGCCACGTCGATCGCCTTGCTCGCGGCCAGGTGGTGCGACACCGGGCAGATGCCGCACAGCCGCTGAACCATGACCGGGACTTCCCAATAGGGCCGGCCGACGATGAAGGCCTCGAAGCCGCGGAACTCGACGATGTGCAGTCGGGCCTGCTGCACCCGGTTGTCGTCGTCGAGCAGCAGGGTGACCTTGCCGTGGCCCTCGACCCTCGAGACGGGGTCGATGGCCACGCGGCGCAGGCCTTCCGGGTGGGCGGCGGTCTCCATCATTCGTACTCCACTAGTCGTACTCCATCAGGCCGTGGCCGAGGCGCGGCTCGCGGCCCTCGAGCAGGGCCGTGAGGAAGGCCCAGATGGCCTCGGCGCTGGGCGGGCAGCCGGGCAGGAAATGGTCGATATGCACGACCTCGTGGATGGGGTGCACCCGCGCCAGCGGCAGCGGCAGTTCGGGGTCGTTGGGCACCGCGCTGCCGGCGGCCAGCCCCGCTCGCCCTCGATACACGTCGGTCAGGATGTCGCCGATGTCGAGCGCATTGCGCTGCGCCGGAAGCCCGCCGGTGATCGCGCAAGCCCCCACCGCCACCAGCACCTTGCAGCGGGCGCGGAACTCGCGCAGCACATGCACGTTCTCGGCGTTGCACAGGCCGCCCTCCACCAGGCCGATGTCACACGGCCCGCAATGCTTCAGGTCGGTCAGTGGCGAACGGTCGAATTCGACGAGGTCGAACAGAGCGAACAGGCGCTCGTCGAGGTCGAGCAGCGACATGTGGCAGCCGAAGCAGCCGGCCAGCGAGACCGTGGCCACCCGCGGCCGGCGCGCCTCGGCGGCCTCGGCTGCGGGGGGCGGAGCTGACTTGGCGACGATCTTCGCCTTGCTGCGCCTCGCCGCGCCCTTACCTGCCTTGCGCCGTTGGGACTCAGCTGCGCTCATCATCGACCTCCGCCGATTGCTGTCCCTCTGCGGACACGGGTGCATGGTCGAAGCGCCGCTCGCCGATCGGGACGACGAAGCCGCGGCGCTTGGGCAGGATGGCACCCACCGGGCAGACGTGCGCCGCGAGGTCGTCCGCCGCGAAGGCGCTGTCGCCGAGCTCGCCGCTCGGCGAATTCACCAGCAGGTGGGTGCCGATGCCGTAGCCGCCGATCGCGAACACGTCCTTGCGGTCGACCTCGTGGCTGGCGCGCACGCACAGCTTGCACAGGATGCAGCGGTTGAGGTCGAGCCACATGTCCGGGTGGCTGGCATCGACCGGTCGATGCGGGTAGAACTCCTCGAAATGCGGCCCGGTCATTCCCATTTCGTAGGCCGTGGCCTGCAGCAGGCAGTCGCCGCTCTTTTCGCAGCTGGGGCAGAAGTGATTGCCTTCCACGAACAGCATCTGCAGCAGGAGTCGGCGCTTGCCGTCGAGTTCGGGCGTGCGGTTCTCCACCACCTGGTCTGGTGCGGCGCGCGTGGTGCATGCGGCCGCCAGGCGGCCATCGACCTTGACCGTGCACAGCCGGCAGGCGCCGCTCTGGCCCAGCGTCGGGTGCCAGCAAAGGTGTGGCACGTAATGGCCGGCACGCCTTGCGGCTGCCATCAGCGTGTCGCCGTCCTCGAAGGGCACGGCGGTGCCGTCGAGCATGAACTCCTGGGTCATCCCTTGCGCTCCAGATGGGCTCCTTCATCGTCGCGTCCGGTGACGCGCCGCGCCGCGGCCAGCTCGGCGTCGAGATCGAAGCCGGGCGTGAAGGTGGGCGACAGCAGGCGCCGCTCGTACGCGGGCCGAAAGCGCACCAGGGTGTCGCGCAGCGGATTGGTGGCCGAGGCCCCGAGCCCGCAGTGGGTCGTGCCATGCAGCAGCGCTTCGAGTTCGCGCAGCTCGGC
>JBFJWO010000120.1:0-11296 GCA_041623575.1 Gammaproteobacteria bacterium | reverse complement strand
CCTACCGTTGCGACGTGCGCCTGGCGATAAGGCTGTGCCTGGAAGCGGCCGCCGCGATTCCGCGGGTGCTGGGCGAGCCGAAACCGGCCTGCCTGATGCGGGGCTTCGGCGACAGTTCCGTGGACCTGGAGCTGCGCATCTGGATCGAGGATCCGCAGAACGGTGTGTCCAACGTCAAGAGCCTGGTGCTGCTGGAAGTCTGGGACCGGTTCCACGAGCACGGCATCGAGATCCCGTTTCCGCAGCGCGACCTGCACCTGCGCAGCGTTTTCAGCAACCAGGACGAGGCTGGCATCGACCTGCTGCGCGACTGGCCGGGCCGGGAGGCCACGGGTAACTGATGCCGGGTCGGCCCCGGGCGCCGGGCTCCGGGCCGGCGGTGGCCGTGTGACGTTGGGCCCAACCGCCGCGTCTACAAGGGTACCGTGCCCGAGGCGCGCCCCCGTGGAGTCCTTTGCCCATGCGCATAGCCGTCCTGTCTCGCAACCGCAAGCTCTATTCGACCCGACGACTCGTCGAGGCCGCCGAAGAGAAAGGCCACGAGGCAGTGGTGCTCGACACGCTCAAGCTCTACATGGACATCGCCTCGCACCGCCCCAGCGTGCACTACCGCGGGGCGCCGCTGGAGCCCTTCGACGCGGTCATCCCGCGCATCGGCGCCTCGATCACGTTCTACGGCACGGCCGTCGTTCGCCAGTTCGAGATGATGGGCGTCTACCCGCTGAACGAGTCGGTCGCGATCACCCGATCGCGTGACAAGCTGCGCTCCATGCAGATCCTGGCGCGCGACGGACTGGGATTGCCGCTGACCGGATTCGCCAGCGACCCCGGCGACAGCCTCGACCTGATCAAGCTGGTGAACGGCGCGCCGCTGGTGGTCAAGCTGCTGGAGGGCACGCAGGGCAAGGGCGTGGTGCTCGCCGAGACGCAGAAGGCGGCCGAGAGCCTGATCGACGCGTTTCGCGGGCTGAAGGCCAATTTCCTGGTCCAGGAGTACATCAAGGAGGCGGGCGGTGCCGACATCCGCTGCCTGGTCGTCGGCGACAAGGTGGTGGCCGCGATGAAACGCCAGGCCAAGGCCGGCGAGTTCCGCTCGAACCTGCACCGCGGCGGCACGGCTTCGCTGATCAAGATCACGCCCGAGGAACGATCGACCGCCGTGCGCGCCGCGCAGAAGATGGGCCTCAACGTGTCCGGCGTCGACCTGCTGCGCTCCAACCACGGCCCGGTGATCCTCGAAGTCAACTCCTCGCCGGGGCTGGAGGGTATCGAGACCGCTTCGGGAAAGGACGTGGCCGGGATGATCATCGATTTCATTGCCGCCAACGCCAGCAGCAAGAAGGTGCGCACGCGCGGGCGGGGGTGAAAATAAGTGCGGGCCGGCGGTGACTTGCGCCGCCGCGCCGGAGTCTATCGCAATGAGGCGGGTGTGCCGGGAGTGCCATTCGCCGGGCGTGGCGGACCGCGGGGCGCGAGCCCGAAAGCCACGCCAGACGCGCGCCGGCGCGCGACCCGAACACGGCTGTGACGTCTCACCAGGGGCGTCACCCGTCCTTGGGCGGCGGGGGACTCCGCTTCCCCCGCCGCCGGTTCTAATGCCCACTGGACCGCGCACGCGCGGCGAACGAGGTCGATTCCAATGACCGATGAGGCGCAGGACAAAGTCGCCCGAGCGCTGAACGCCGACGCTGTTTCCGACGACCCGGAGCGCATCGAGAAGAGCATCGAGCGCGCGCGGGCGCGGATCGCCGTCGGCGATGCGGCGACGCTGGCGCTCGGCAGCATGTGGCTGGCGCTGGCGAGCCTGCTGGCGCCGGTGTTCGCCTTCATCGCGCGCCATGCGCATCCGAACAATACAGGGCAAGACGACGGAGACCGGCAATGAACGAACTCGTGCAGCTGCAGCAGGCGATCTTCGACCCGATGACGGCACTGTGGACCAAGGTCGCCGGCTTCCTGCCGAACCTGGTCTCGGCGATCGCCATCGTCGTGATCGGGTATTTCGCGGCCCGCTTCGTGCGCTTCGTGCTGGCGCGGTTCCTGGCCCGCATCGGCGTCAACAAGCTCAGCGAACGCGCCGGTATCGCCGGTATCCTGGGCAACGTCGGCGTCGTGCAGGACGCCGCCCAGCTGATCGGGTTGATCGGTTTCTGGCTGATCCTGCTCACCTTCATGATCTCGGCCGCGGACACCCTGGGGCTGGCGCGCGTCTCCTCGACCATCGACGATTTCGTGCTCTACCTGCCGAAAGTGGTCGGCGCCGCCTTCGTCGTGCTGGTCGGGCTGTTCGTGGCGCGGTTCGTGCGCGGCGCGGTGCAGGGCGTCGCCGAGAGCGTCAACGCCAGCTATGCCAGGGGGCTCGCGGTATCGGTGCACGCCCTGCTGGTGGTGGTGGTCGTCTCGCTGGCGATCGGGCAGCTCGACATCGAGACCGAGTTGCTGAACTTCGCCGTCTCCATCGTGCTGTTGTCGGTCGGTGCCGCGGTGGCGCTGTCGCTGGGACTGGGCACGCGCGACATCGCGGCCAACATCATCGCCGGC
The DNA here is from genome assembly GCA_041623575.1 of Gammaproteobacteria bacterium. GTDB lineage: Bacteria > Pseudomonadota > Gammaproteobacteria > JAHELT01 > JAHELT01 > JAHELT01. Next base: position 8,755 of record JBFJWO010000120.1, on the reverse strand, counting down.
GTGTACGCGCGCGAGCTGTTCAAGCCCGGCCAGTCCATCGAGATCGACGAGATCAAGGGCAAGGTCGTCGAGGTCGGGACCGCGAAGACCGTCATCAAGGCCGCGTCGCGGACCTACTACCTGTCGAACCGCGAGCTGATCGACAAGCGCGTCCAGCACGCCACGCCGCGCAAAGCCAGCGCCGACTGACACGGTCGGACGGCGAGGTCGCGGACGCCTCCCGCGGCCTTGCCTCGGCGTGCACATGAGCACCAGGCAAGACCCCGATCGCGAGCTGGTCGTGCGGGTACAGTCAGAGCTCCCCTACGTGGCCACCGGCTTCGCGATGCTCATGCGTGCCTACCAGGCGCGGGTGCTGCGCACCTGCCGGCGGTTGCTCGGCAACCCCACCGACGCCGAAGACGTCTACCAGGAGATCTGCATCCGCGTGTTTCACGGGCTGGCGCGCTTCGAGTTCCAGTCGACGTTCTCCACCTGGCTGTTCAGGATCACGCACAACGAGTGCATGTCCTGGCTCAGGCGCAACAAACGCGAGCGCGCCTCGTTGCCGCTCAGCGAAGCCGTGGAGCCGATCGTCGAGGACGGGCCCGATTTCGACAGCGCCCGCGAGCTCGAGCGCGTGCTCTCGCGCCTGTCGTTCGCCGACCGCGAGGTGCTGACGCTGCGTTTCGTGAGCGACCTGCCGCTGCAGGTCATCGCCGACATCCTGGGCATCAAGCTGAGCGCGGCGAAAATGCGCCTGTCGCGCGCCGTCGAGCGCTGCCTGCAGCATGTCGATACCGAGGCCGACAGCGCCGACGAGGGCGGCGAGCCCGGCCGCCGGAAAAAGCCCTCCTGAGGCGTCACTTGATCCCGGCGCGCATGAAACTCTGCACGAACTGGCGCTGAAAGAGCAGGAAGGCGATCAGCAGCGGGCCCGAGGTCATCAGCGTGGCGGCGGTGATCACCGACCAGTCCACACCCTGGTCGGTGGACGAGAAGATACTCAGGCCCACGGTCAGCGGGCGGGTCTCGACGGAGTTGGTCACGATCAGCGGCCACAGGAAGTTGTTCCAGTGGTAGCTCACGCTCACCAGCCCGTAGGCGATGTAAACGGGCCTCGCGAGCGGTACGTAGACTTTCCACAGCACCTGCAGGAAGCCCGCGCCTTCGATACGCGCCGCGTCGTCCAGTTCACGCGGTACGGTCTTGAAGGTCTGGCGCAGCAGGAAGATCCCGAACCCCGAGGCCATGTACGGCAGGCCGATGGCGGTGATGGTGTCGAGCAACCCCAGCGCGCGCATGGTGCGATAGTTCTCGACGATCAGGATGTCCGGCATGACCATCAGCTGGGCCAGCACCAGCAGGAACACCACGTCGCGGCCGTAGAACTCGAACCGGGCGAAGGCGTAGGCCGCGAGCGTGCACAGCACGAACTGCGCGACGAGGATCATCGTCACCAGGATCACGGTGTTGAGGAAATAACGCGCGAACGGCGCCGCCTCCCAGGCCTTGACGAAGTTCTCGAGCGTCAGCGGCGCCAGCAACTCGAAGCGCACAGCGTAGGCCGCCGGGTGGAAGGCCGTCCACAGCGCGTAGAGCAGCGGTGCGAACCACAGCAGCGCGAGCACCCAGGCGCCGGTGTTGTTGAGCACGCGGTCGAAGCGGTGCTCGCGAAACGGCGAGTTCACCGGCGCTCGCTCACTGGTAGTGCACCTTGCGGTCGAGGTACAGGAACTGGCCGATCGAGAACACCGCCAGGATCACCAGCAGCACCACGGTCAGGGTCGCACCGTAGGCGGTGTCCCAGAACTTGAAGGCGTTCTCGTAGATGTAGAAGAGCAGCAGCGAGCTTGCGTTGTTCGGCCCGCCCTCGGTCATCAGGAACACGTGGTCGACCAGTCGAAAGGAGTTGATCACCGCGTTCACCAGCACGAACAGGGTGGTCGGCATCAGCAGCGGGAAGGTCACGCGGCGAAAGAAATACCAGCGCCCGGCACCCTCCAGTGCCGCCGCCTCGGCCAGTGACGGCGCGATGGTCTGCAGGGCGGCGAGGTAGAAGATCATGAAGAACCCGGCTTCTTTCCAGATCGCCACCACGATGATGGCGCCGAGCACCGTGTCCGGGTCGCCGAGCCAGTTGTGGCTGGGGAAACCGAACGCGCCGGTGATCTGGTCGATCAGGCCGAAGCCCGGCGTGTAGAAGAACATCCAGATGTTGGCGACCGCGATCAGCGGCAGCACGGTCGGCGTGAAGTAGGACATGCGCAGGAAACCGCGCCCGGCGAGCCGGCCGTTGACCCAAAGTGCCATGGCGAGCGCCAGCCCGATAGACACCGGGATGGTGCCGAGCGCGAACCAGAAGTTGTTGGCCAGCACCTGCCAGAAGACGTCGTCCTCCAGCAGCAGCGCGTAGTTGTCCGGGCCGACGAAAACCGCTTCGCGCTTGCCGCGCGCGGTGGAGAAGAAGCTCGCCCAGATCGTCTTCAGCGCCGGGTAGTGCGTGAACGCCGCCAGCATCACCACGGCCGGCATCAGCAACAGCCAGCCGTAGACGGAGGCGCGTCGGGTGTTCAAGCGGGCGAGCGCATCGCGGGGGGCGGGCCGGCGCGGCCCGCCCCGTGGCGGCAGGCGATCAGCGGTAGCTCTGCAGGATGCGCTCGGCCTTGGCCTGCGCCTCGCGCATGGCCTGCGAGGGCGTCTGCTTGCCCGTGATCGCGGCTTCGAGGCCGTCGTTGAATACGGTCGTCACCCGCTGGTTCTGGTAGGTCGACAACTCGGCGGTGGCGTATTTCAGCTGATCGCGGGCGACCAGCGCCGGCGGGAAGTCCTTGACGTAGGCCTGCATGGCCGGCGTTTCCCAGGCATCCGGGCGCGGCGCGACGTAACCGGTGGCGATGGTCCACTTGGCGGCCTGCTCCGGTGCGGTGATCCACTTGATGAAGTCGAGCGAAGCTTTCTTCTGCGCGTCGGTGGAGTCCTTGAACACGTAGAAGTTGCCCCCGCCGGTCGGTGCGCCGCGGCGCTTGTTGGCCGGCAGCATGGCGACGCCGAACTCGAACGGCGCGTTCTCGCGCACGTTGGTCAGGTTGCCGGTGGTGGTCCACATCATCGCGGTGTTGCGTTCGAAGAACGCCTTGGGGGTGGTGCCCCACTCGACGATGCCGGGCGCCATCACGCCGTGCTTGGTGCTGAGATCCACCAGGAACTGCACGGCTTCGATGACGCGCGGATCGTCGAAGAAGGTGCGGTTGCCGTCGGCGTTCATCAGGAACACGTCGTTCTGCGTCGACAGCCCCTGGAACAGCCAGTAGGGGAAACCCGAGGTCGGGATGCGCAGGCCCCATTGAGTGACGTTGCCCGAGGCGTCGCGCTTGGTGAGTTTCTTGCCGAAAGCCACCATGTCGTCCCAGGTGGCCGGCGGGGTCTCGGGGTCGAGGCCGGCCTCGCGGAACGCCTCCTTGTTCCAGTACAGCACCGGCGTCGAGCGCTGGAAGGGCACGCCGTAGGTCTTGCCGCCCGTGCGGCTGTTCTCCATGAACGCCGGGTAGAAACCGTTCAGCCACGCGCGCTCGTCGTCGGTGGTGATCAGGTCTTCGAAGGCGACGATCGCGTCCTCCTCGATCAGGGTGAACATGTCGACGGCGAGAATCACCGACAGTTGCGGCGGGTTGCCGCCGCGCACCGCCGTCAGCACCTTGGTGATGGTGTCCTGGTAGCTGCCGGCGTAGACCGCGTCGATGTTGACGCCAGGGGTCTGTGCCACGTACTCGGCGGTCAGCGCGTCGATGGTCTTGGCCGCCTTGCCGCCGACCGCTACCGGGAAGAAGAACTGCAGGTCCACCGCCGCCGCCGGGGCGGCGGCAGCGCTCAACACGGCGGCGAGCGTCGCCGCTGCGAGCTTCGAGTTCAGTGTCATGTGTCTTTCTCCTGTGGTGATCGCCCGACCCGGTCTCGGAACCGCACGGCGGGTCGTGGCTTTGACGGCCAGCCCGTCTAAGGGGGCCGGGCAAGCAGTCCCTCGCGGCGCCTGCCGCTGGATGACTGGAAAAAATGCACGCTTTCCGCCCGCCAGGTGAGGTGCACCCGGACCCCGGGCTCGACCTTCATGCGCCCGTGTGCCCGCACCGCGAGTCGCTGCTCGCCGACCGTGCAGTCGACGATGGAATCGGCGCCGAAGTATTCGAGCGCGTCGACCCTTGCGGGCACGCCCGCGGTGTCGGTGATCGTGATGTCCTCGGGGCGCACGCCGAGGCTCAGGTCGTCGCAGGGTTCGGCGAGCAACGGCGGGTGCTCCAGGCCGTCGATGGTCGTGCCGCCGCCCGCGGCGCGCAGGCGAATCACGTTCATCGGCGGGGTGCCGATGAAGCCGGCGACGAACACGCTGGCCGGGCGCTGGTAGATCTCCTCGGGCGGCGCGATCTGCTCGATGCGCCCGTCGCGCATCAGCACGACGCGGTCCGCCATGCTCATCGCTTCGGCCTGGTCGTGGGTGACGTAGATCATCGAGATGCCGAGCTTGCGCTGCAGCGCGCGGATCTCCTGGCGCATGTCGTGGCGCAGCCGGGCGTCGAGGTTGGACAGCGGTTCGTCCATCAGGCACAGCGGCTTCTCGGCGATGATCGCCCGCCCGAGCGCCACGCGTTGCTGCTGCCCGCCCGACAGTTGCCCGGGGCGGCGTTCGAGCAACGCCGCGAGCCCCAGCAACTCCGCGGTACGCTGCAGTTTCTCGCGCAGACGGGCTTTCGAGACGCGCCGCACGCGCAGGCCGAAGACGATGTTCTCCGCCACGCTCAGGTGCGGGAACAGCGCGTAGTTCTGGAACACCATCGACAGGTCGCGCTCCGCGGGCGGTGCATGGGTCACGTCGCGCCCGGCGATACGGATGTGCCCGGCGGTGACGCTCTCGAGGCCCGAGATCAGGCGCAGGGTGGTGGACTTGCCGCAACCGGACGGGCCGAGCAGCACCGTGAAGTCACCTTCGGGCGCCTCGAAGCTGACGCCGTCGACGGCCGCGGTGTCCGCCCAGCGCTTGCTCACATTTTCCACCGAGATCGCGGACACCAGGCATCGCCCTCAGGGTGCGTGTTGTTATAGCTCCACCGCCGGCGCCGTCGATGCCCGGGCCGGCCGGCTCGCGCCAGTATGCAGCGGCCTATGGTACACGCCATTGACGGGCGCGCGCACCGGCATTAAAGCCCGGGGCGCTTGCGGCCGCTAACCGTGTGATGATCTGTGTACGCCACTTGCCGCTGCTGGTCGCGCTGGCCCTGTTCCTCCTGGCCGGTGTGCTGTCGGCCGTCGCCGAAGCCGGCCCGGCCATCGACACCCGCGTCGCCATCGACGTGTCGGGCAGCATGAAACGCACCGACCCGGGCAATCTGCGCGCCCCGGCGTTGCGCCTGCTCACCGGGCTCCTGCCGAGCGGGTCGAGCGCCGGGGTGTGGACCTTCGGGCGCTACGTCAACATGGAGATCGCGCACGGCCCGGTCGACGACGCCTGGCGGGGCCTCGCCGAGCGCGGCGCGGCACGCATCCATTCACGCGGACTGTTCACCAACATCGAGGATGCCATGCGCCGCGCGACCCGCAGCTGGCGCGGCCGGGATCCACAGACCCTGCGCACGCTGGTGCTGCTGACCGACGGCATGGTCGACGTCTCCAAGCGCCAGGCCGACAACGACGCCTCGCGCCGCCGCATTCTCGAGCAGTTGCTGCCCGACCTCGTGGCGCGCGACATCAAGGTCATGACCGTGGCGTTGTCGGACGAGGCCGACCACGTGCTGCTGCGCACCCTGGCGCAGGAAACGGGCGGCTGGTACGAATCGGCCGGCAGCGCCGCCGACCTGCAACGGGCGTTCCTGCGGGTCTTCGAGCAGGCCGCGCAGCCCGACACCGTGCCGCTAGACAACAACACCTTCCAGGCCGACGCCAGCATCGAGGAGCTGACGCTGCTGGTGTTTCGCGCCGCCGGGTCGTCGCCAACGGTGCTGCACGCACCCGATGGCGGCGTCTACGTGGCCGACGCGGTGCCCGCCGGCGTGAGCTGGCGCAGCGACGAGGGCTACGACCTGGTCACCATCGAGCGCCCGCAGCCCGGGCAATGGCGCGTCGAGGCCGACCTCGATCCCGACAACCGCGTGATGCTGGTCACCGACCTGAGGCTCGAGGCCGAGCCGCCGCCGGCGCAGCTGACGCCCGGGGACGGGCGTGTCCTCGAGGCCTGGCTGAGCGAGTCCGGCGAGCGCATCGAGCGCGACGGCTTCACCCGGCTGGTGCGCATGCTCGCCGAGCACGTCCGACCCGGCGGGGAGGTCAGCGTCTACCCGCTGGAGCGCGACCCGCAGCACGTCTTTTCCACCCTGGTGCAGGGTCTCGCCGAAGAGGGCGAGCACGTCATCAGCCTGGCCGCCAACAGCGCCACGTTCGCGCGCGAACGCGTGTTCCGCTTCGCCGTGGCCATGCCGGTGGCCGTGGAGGTCGGCGATATCGAGCAGGGCCTGCCGGTGACGGTGCGGGCACGCCCGGAGTTCGTCGTGCCCGCCTCGGTGGTGCTCGAGGCCCGCCTGCGTGACGCGGCGGGGCAGGAGCACCCGGTCCGGCTGCTGGCCAGCGGGCTCGACGTGTGGCAGGGCTCGCTCGGCGAGCTGAGCGGCGCGCATGAACTGCTGCTGCGGGTCAGCGGCCGCTCGCCCAGCGGCACACCGCTCGACTATGCCGCGCCACCGATCGCGGTGCTGTCGCCGGCGCCGGTCGAACCGCAGCCGCCGCCCGAGCCGGCGGCGGAGCCGGCCGGCTTCGACTGGTTGACGTTCGCCTGGCAACTCGGTGCGGTCAACGCGCTCGTGCTGTTCGCCGCCGGCCTGATCTGGTGGCTGCGCCGCCGGCGCGCCGACACCGGGTTGCGGCTGGCGGGCGTGAAGACGTGAACGCCGTGCGGTGCGGGCGAGCAACGCGGTACGCCGCCGCCCGTCGATAGCGGGCGTGCGCCCGCGGAGAGCGACCCATGATCGAAGTCAACGCGACACTGTTCACCCTCCTGCTGGAGGCCTGCGCCGGGCTGGCGCTGTTCTTCCTCGTCGCCCTGTTGGTGGCCTGGCGACGCAAGGCCGGGCTGCGGCGAGCGCTGCGCGAACTCGTGACGCGCATCGAAGCCGACTCGCCCGAGCGACTGGCGGCGGCCACCGCCGCGCTCGCCGAAGCGGGCGATCAGGGCGAGGCGGCAGCTGCGGGGTTGCACGAGCGCGAACGTGCGGTGTGCCAGGCTTTCATCGACGCGTGTGCCCGGCGCGACGGCAAACGCGTGGCGAACGTCTACGATGAGCTGGTGGCGCTGGTCGACGGCTGGCGCGAACATACCAACGCCCATGCCGCCGAGCCGCAGGCGAGCGCCGACGTGGACGTCGCGGCGCGGGACAAGGCGCTGCGCCAGCTGGCGCACGAGCGCGACACGGTGGTCCTGGAACTGGCCAAGACGCGCGAGACCGTCGACAAGATGATGCAGGAGTACACCAACATGTTCGGCGACGGCGCGAGCCACGACGCCGGCGAGGCCGAGGCGCGCGCCCCGCTCGAGATCGCCGACGAGTCGGGCGACGTGGAGCCGGCTGCCGCGGTCGAGGTGGACGTCGCCGTCGAGTCGCCACCCGCTGAAGCGCCAGCGAGCGACGTCGAGGATGCGGCGGACGCCGAGGTCCCCGAGGCAGCGGACGAGGTGGCGGTCGATGCGAGCGACGCCGACGAGCAGCCCAAGCCCGCCGCTGCCGCGCAGGACGGGGAAGCGGTCGCCCACGCCGGCGACGCCGAGCAGCTGGCCGCCGAGCTCGACGAGGCGTTGGCCGCGGACATCGACGCGGCGGTCGAGCAATCCCAGGCGGACGAGTTCGACATCGCGCTCGACGACGAGCCCGCGCCCGCCGCCGACGAGGACGCCCCGCAATCCCCCGCCAAGGCCGCCTCGGCGTGAGTCGTGCTGCTTCGCAGCATCGGTTGCGCTATACTGCGCCGCGCTGGAACCGAGCCCGGTAAGACCTGCGGCCCGCCCGCTCCGCGGGCCCTGAACTATCCCGTCCCGTGGCCGCCGGCCCCCCCTGTAACGCTCTGGATGTGAGACGCCGACTATGACTAACAGTTTCGATGCACGGGCGACGCTGAGCGTCGACCGTACCGACTACGAGATCTACCGGCTGGACAAGGTCGCCGGCGCCGAACGTCTGCCGTACGCGTTGAAGGTGCTGCTGGAGAACCTGCTGCGCTACGAGGACGGTCAGACGGTCACGCGCTCGGACATCGAAGCGCTCGCGAACTGGGACCCGCAGGCCGCGCCCGATACCGAGATCGCGTTCCGACCGGCGCGGGTGCTGATGCAGGATTTCACCGGCGTGCCCGCCGTGGTCGACCTCGCGGCGATGCGCGACGCCATGCGCCAGCTCGGCGGCGACCCGCAGCGCATCAACCCGCTGCAGCCCGCCGAACTGGTGATCGATCACTCGGTGCAGGTCGACAACCATGCCAGCCACAACGCCATGGGCCTCAACGCCAAGCTCGAGTTCCAGCGCAACCGCGAGCGCTACGAGTTCCTGAAGTGGGGCCAGCAGGCGTTCGACAACTTCAAGGTCGTCCCGCCCGACACCGGCATCGTGCACCAGGTCAACCTGGAGTACCTCGCGCGGGTGATTTTCGACGCCGACACCGGCGGCGTCCGCCAGGCCTACCCGGACACGGTGGTGGGCACCGATTCGCACACCACCATGATCAACGGCGTGGGCGTGCTCGG